>NZ_AXAA01000021.1:0-40027 GCF_000472625.1 Caloramator sp. ALD01 | reverse complement strand
CTGAAGGCTTTAATAACAAAATTAAAGTTATTAAAAGAAATGCCTTCGGCTTTAAAAACTTTGATAGGTTTAGAAATAGAATTCTTCATTGCTGTAATTAAAGTAAATTATAATACCAAATTTTAGAAAACCAACTCCCGTTGGTCTTTTTGTCCTGCAATTTTTTGCAGGGGACTCTCCCCCATCCAACCTATCTTTATAAAATCACTCTCAAACAAGAAAGGACAGGCATTCTAATTGAATACCCGCCCCAACAATTGACAAAGAGCCAATAAAAAAAGCCCTGATTTCTCAGAGCTTCTATCTATCGTATCATTGTGTTGTTCAAATATGGTGGAGGCGAGGGGAATCGAACCCCTGTCCGAAGGAGTAGCCATCCAGGCATCTCCGAGCGCAGTCAGTGTTTTGACATTCCCTCCATCTGACTCCCACTGACAGGATTCAGACTTCAGTAGCTTCATAGATGCCGACCTATCGCAAAGCTTAGATAGGCCCGTTCCCCACTAGTCGACGCCCTATCTCAGGCCGTGGGCCTCCCGAGTAGGACGGCTACCTGTTATTAGGCAGCTAAAGCTAAATTGTCGTTTGCGTTTATTTTTAATCCCAGTTTTTTAACGAGGTACCAGGAGCCTCGGCTCGCTTCCTGAACCACTACCTCCCCCGTCGAAAGCCAAAACGCCCCCGTGTTAGTAGCGGTACTTTTCTTTGAAATGTTTTTCAATTTCCCTCATTGCATCCTTTTTAGCTATATCTTCTCTCTTATCATAGAGCTTTTTACCCTTTGCAAGAGCAAGCTGCATCTTTACTAATCCCCTTGTTTGATATAATGATAGTGGAATTAGTGTATAGCCCTTTTGTGAAACAAGACCTGCAAGCCTTCTTATCTCACTTTTGTGCATAAGAAGTTTTCTTGGTCTTAGAGGGTCTTTATTAAATATATTACCCTTTTCATAGGGACTTATATGGAGATTATAAACAAATATCTCTCCATTTTTAACCTCTGCATAGCTATCCTTAAGATTAGCTTTACCAAGCTTTACAGACTTAACTTCTGTTCCAACTAACTCAATCCCTGCTTCATAGGTTTCTTCAATGAAATAATCGTGTCTTGCTTTTCTATTCTCTGCTAAAGTCTTATTTTCACCCTTCATATTAACCACCATCATAACTCGTGTATTTATTAATATATAATATTATCTCTTTAATGTCAATATATCATATATTTCTAAAAAAGTAAAGTTTACTTACAATTAATAAAAGTTCCGCTTGGCAAAATAATGGCCTAAACGGAACCCATATTAGAAATGGCTTAGAAATTCTTTTAATCTATCGCTTTTTGGCTGTGTAAATATATCATCTGGTGTGCCTTCCTCAACAATCGTTCCACCATCCATAAATATTATTCTATCTCCAACTTCCTTTGCAAAATTCATTTCGTGGGTTACAATAACCATAGTCATACCATCATAGGCAAGTTCCTTCATTACACTTAAAACTTCCTTTACCATCTCAGGGTCAAGGGCTGATGTTGGCTCATCAAAGAGCATTACATCAGGCTCCATAGCAAGTGCCCTTGCTATTGCTACCCTCTGCTTTTGTCCACCTGAAAGCTTTGATGGATAATAATCTGCCTTATCTTGAAGTCCTACTCTTCTTAAAAGGTCCAATGCAATCCTATTAGCCTCTTCAACAGATTTATTCCTTAATTTTATAGGTGATATCGTAATATTTTGCAAAACAGTCATATTAGAAAACAGATTAAAACTTTGAAATACCATCCCCATCTTCTGTCTTACTTTATTGATATCAACATCACTATCATTTATCCTTATTCCTTCAAATATAACATCCCCACTCTCTGGCACCTCTAAAAGATTTAGACATCTTAAAAGTGTACTCTTACCTGAACCACTTGGACCAATTATTACAACCACTTCACCCTTTTCAACCTTTAAATCAACATCCTTAAGAACGTGCAAATTCTTAAACCTTTTATTTAACTTCTTAACCTCAATCACTCAGCTTCAATCTCCCTTCTAATTTACCTAATAGTTTTGATAACGTAAAAGTAAGAATAAAATAAATAAGTGCTGCAATAATAAGCGGTTCAAAGGGTCTAAATGTTACACCTCGTACAGTATCAGCATTATACATAAGTTCGTGTATACCAATGATTGAAACAATTGATGATTCCTTTATAACTACAATAAACTCATTAACAAGTGCAGGGAGTATATTTTTAAATGCCTGAGGATATATAACATATCTCATAGCCATCCTATAGGTCATTCCAAGGCTTCTTGCTGCCTCCATCTGCCCCTTATCAACTGATTGAATGCCAGACCTTATAATTTCTGCTACATAGGCGGCACTATTTAAGGATAGTGTAGCAATACCCGAAGCAATATCTCCAAATTCTCCTCCTATCAATCTTGAAAAATCAAGTCCATAGTAGATAATAAAAAGTTGAACAAGGAGGGGCGTACCCCTCATAAACTCAATATACGCAGTTGATACTGACTTTAAAATCTTATTGTTTGAAATTCTCATTAATGATAAAACTGTTCCAAAGATTATACCTAAAATAACTGAAAAAAATGCTATAAGAACTGTAAATTTTGTTCCCTGTATAAAAAAATTATAGTATTTAGGTAAAAAATCAAAGTTCACTTGTCTACCTCCTTATTAATCCACAAGCTCATTTGCCTTTATAACAAATTCATCTATCTTCTTTTCATCCATAAGTTTCTTTAAAGTTTTATTTATCTCATCTAAAAGAGCACCTGAATTTTTTCTTACAGCAATTGCAGAACCTGCATCTTCATTTGGAAGCTTTATTTCTGATATTGCTAAATCAGTATTTTTGTTTACATTTGCCTGTGCAACTGGTTGTTCAATTATTGCTGCATCAATCTTTTTATCCTTTAAGCTTAATATTATGTCTGAAATTTTACCAAGTGCTTTAATTTCAGAGTTTGCCATATACTTTTGAGCAAGTCCTTCTTGAATTGAGCCTTTTTGCACTCCTACCCTTGCACCCTTTAAGTCCTCTAAAGTCTTATACTTTTCTTTATCCTCAGTTCGAACAACTACAGTTTGAACAGCATAGTAATAAACATCTGAAAAATCAACACTCTTTTTTCTCTCCTCTGTTGGAGTCATACCAGAAACAATAAAGTCAATCTTTCCTGCCTGAAGTGCAGCAAGTAATCCCTCAAATTTCATATCCTTTATTTCAAGTTCAACACCTAAATCCTCTGCAATCTTCTTTGCTATATCAATATCAAAACCTACTATCTCGTCCTTACCGTTTATAACCTTATGGAATTCATAGGGTGGATAATCTGCACTTGTTCCTAAAACAATTTTCCCTGCCTTTTTAATTTTACTAAGTTCATCTTCTTTTGCATTTTTACCACAGCCAACTGTTGAAATCATTAAAATTAAACACATTAAAATTGACATAATCTTTTTCATACTATTCTACCTCCATCAAAATATATTTTTTATTTCCTTTTTTAAGAATGTTTGAATAATCGATGTATTCATAAATGTCTTCCTCTATTTTCTCTGAAAAACTCTTAAGTTCATCTAAATCTAATTTTTCTATCGCCCTGCCCTTTTCTTCACAATAGAGTATAATTCTACCTACAATCTCGTGGGCATCTCTAAAGGGAACACCCTTTTTCACAAGATAATCCGCAACCTCAGTTGCATTTATATAACCTTTATCTATAGATTTTAACATCTCCTCTTTATTAACCTTCATTGTCTCAACAACCCCAATCATAACCTCTATACAGATGTTTACTGTATCTAATGCATCAAAGAAACATTCCTTGTCCTCCTGCATATCCTTGTTGTAGGCAAGAGGAAGAGCCTTTAAGACGGTAAGAATATTAATTAAGCTTCCATATACCCTTCCTGTTTTCCCTCTTATAAGCTCAAGAGAATCTGGGTTTTTCTTTTGTGGCATTAGACTACTTCCTGTTGAGTATTCATCACTTAAAGTAACAAACCTAAACTGAGGTGTGCACCAAATTATAATCTCCTCCGATAGCCTGCTCAAATGCATCATAATTATTGAAAAGGCTGACAAAATTTCAATAAGATAATCCCTATCACTTACACTGTCAAGATAGTTTTTAGTAGGACACCTAAATCCAAGCTCCTTTGATGTAAAGTCCCTATCTATGTCATTTGTTGTTCCAGCAAGTGCACAGCTTCCAAGGGGACTTTCATCTAAAAGAGAGAGTGCATTTAAAAGCCTTTTTTTATCCCTTTTCAGCATTTCAACATACGCCATAAGATGGTACCTAAAGGTTATAACCTGTGCAGGTTGAAGATGTGTAAATCCGGGCATTAGATATTCATTTTCTTTACCCTTCTTTTTTAAACACTCAATCAGAACATCAATTTTTGAAATTACAGCTGAAATCTCATCTTTAACAAACATCTTCATATCAACCGCAACCTGATCATTTCTACTTCTTGATGTATGAAGCTTTTTTGCAACATCTCCTATCCTTTCCAAAAGCTTTGACTCTACAAAGGAATGAATGTCCTCAAAATCACCCTCAAGCTTTAATCTGCCATCTTCTATTTCCATCATTATTTCTTCAAGACCATTTATAATTTTATCTACTTCATCTTTTCTTAATATGTTTACCCTTCCAAGCATTTTGACGTGGGCAATACTCCCTCTTATGTCCTGCTTATATAATCTTTTATCTACATAAAAGGAATTATTAAACCTCTTCATTAATTCATTTGTATCTTTATTAAATCGTCCTCCCCAAAGCTTCATACCTTCACTTCCTCTTTATACTTTTGTTTTAACGATTTTATCTTTACTGGAAGTCCATAGAGCTTTATAAACCCTTCTGCATCCTTGTGATTATAAAGCTCGCTAAATCCAAAGGATGAAATCTCCTTATCATATAGTGCATTTTCAGTAAACACACCGTATGGAATAACATTTCCTTTATATAACTTAAGCTTTACTTTTCCTGTTACATTCTCCTGAGTTTTATCTATAAAGGCATCAAGTGCTTCTCTTATTGTTGTAAACCAAAGTCCGTTATATACAACCTCTGCATATTTATGCACTAACACCTCTTTATAATGTAAAGTTTCCTTATCAAGAACTGCATATTCAAGTTCTCTATGGGCTGCATATAGTATTGTTCCTGCTGGTGTCTCATACACACCTCTTGACTTCATTCCAACAAGTCTATTTTCTAATATATCAACAATTCCAATTCCGTGCTCTCCACCAATCTTGTTTAAATATTCAATTATCTCGACTAAATCAAAAATTCCATCTACTGATTTTACTTCTCCCTTCTCAAAAACAACCTCAATGAAATCTGGCTCATCCTTTGCCATCTCCAAAGGAGTTACTATATCATACATAGATGGATTGTGCGGATTTTGTATATCCTCTAAATCCCCACCTTCGTGGCTGACGTGCCATAGATTTTTATCAACTGAATAAATCTTTTCCTTTGTTACAGGTACTTCAATTCCCTTTTCATTAGCATAGTCTATTGCATCCTCTCTGGACCTTATATCCCAAATTCTCCAAGGTGCAATAACCTTTATATTAGGATTTAATGCATATATTGAGACCTCAAATCTTACTTGGTCGTTGCCCTTTCCTGTACATCCGTGGGCAATATATTTTGCACCTTCCTTTTCAGCTATCTCTACAAGCTTTTTAGTTATAAGTGGTCTTGCAAAGGATGTTCCCAAAAGATACTTTCCCTCATACATTGCCCTTGCTTTTATTGCCCTTGATAAATATTCATAGGCAAACTCACGCCTTGCATCCTCTATATAAACCTTAACTGCTCCTGATTTTAAGGCTTTTTGTCTTATGTAGTCAGTATCCTCACCTTGTCCAACATCAACATATACTGCTACTATCTCTAAATCAAAGTTTTCCTTAAGATATGGAATGATTATTGAGGTATCTAATCCTCCCGAATAGGCTAATACAACCTTTTCCATCCCTTCACCTCCGAATTAATATTCAATTTATGTTTATAATTATACATATTATCTAATTATTATGCAAGTATTTTTATAATTTTTTTTGTATAATAATAAAAGCAGGTATTTATTATAATACCTGCGATTGTTGACAAAACTACTTGTTAGGTAAATTTTGAAAAAAGCCCCGTGAATGGATTTCATAAGGCTCTTTCATAAGCTTTAGCAATTCTTAGCTTTTCGACTTTGAAAAAGTGCGTAATTCGGCACAGGGCGTGCCGAGCCGAGCGGCCATCAGGACGATGGCATCGCAAGGGTAGGACTTTTTCAAACAAAGAAAAGCTTAGAATTGATTAGCGAAATAAACGAATGCCTAAGAAATCCTTCAAGGGGCTAATCAATATATATCTATTCTTCCTCATATTCATCTGCTATTACAAAGTCTATTGTCCTTGTCTCTAAGTCTGCCTTTACAACCTTTATAACAACCTTATCACCTAATCTATACCTCTTCTTAGTTCTCTCTCCTATTAGGCAGTGATGTTTGTCGTCATAGATGTAATAATCATCTGTTAAGTTGCTTATGTGTATTAAACCTTCTATTGTATTTTCAAGTTCAACAAACATACCAAAGGATGTTACAGATGAAATAATACCAGGATAAACTTCTCCTATTCTCTCCATCATATACTCAACCTTTTTAATATCATCTGTCTCCCTTTCTGCCTCCTGTGCTACTCTTTCCATATCACTTGATTGCTTTGAGGCCTCTTCTACAAGCTTCTTTAGTTTTTGTTCTCTCTTTTGGTCTATCTTTCCCTTTAGATGTTCCTTAATAATCCTGTGAATTATAAGGTCTGGATATCTTCTTATTGGTGATGTAAAGTGGCAATAGTATTTTGCTGCAAGCCCAAAGTGTCCAGTACATTCTGGTGAATACCTTGCCTGCTTTAGGGATCTTAAAAGAAGCGTACTTACTACAACTTCTTCATCCTTACCCTTTACCTGCTCTAATATATCCTGTAGTACCTTTGGATGTACTTCCCTTGTAACCCTCAATATATATCCAAGGTTGTGTATAAATTCACTGAAGTTTTGAAGCTTTTCTTCATCTGGGTCTTCGTGAATTCTATATACAAAGGGAACACCAACCCAATACATATGCTCTGCAATTGTTTCATTACATACAAGCATAAATTCCTCAATTATCCTATTTGCTATTTCTCTCTCATAGGGTTTTATTTCAATTGGCTTACCCTTTTCATCAAGAATAATCTTACATTCCTCAAAATCAAAGTCAAGTGCACCACGTTGCATTCTCTTTTTGTAAAGAATCAAGCAGAGTTCCTCCATAAGTTTGAAATCTTCAAGTAAGTAATCATATCTTTTCATAAGTTCTGGATCTTTATCCCTTAATATTTTAGTAACATCAGTATATGTCATTCTCTCGCTTGTTTTTATAACACTTTCAAATATTTCGTGACTTACTACCTTTCCATTTTCATCTATAACCATTTCACAGCTCAAGGTTAATCTGTCCACCTTAGGATTTAAACTACAAAGTCCATTTGAAAGCTTCTTTGGTAGCATTGGAATAACTCTATCTACAAGATATACACTGGTACCTCTCTTAAAGGCTTCCTTATCAAGTGGAGAACGTTCCTTAACATAGTAGGTTACATCAGCTATATGCACCCCTAATTTATATTTTCCATCAGGAAGTTTTTCAATAGACACAGCATCATCTAAGTCCTTCGCATCTTCTCCATCTATTGTAACTATCCTTTTATCTCTTAAATCTCTACGTTTTTTGATTTCAGCCTCTGGTATTTCATCTGGTATTGCATTTGCATATTCTTCAACTTCCTGTGGAAATTCCTCAGGAAGGTTGTATTTTTTAATAACAGATAATATATCAACACCGGGGGTATTTATATTTCCAAGTACCTCAACAATCTTTCCTTCTGGGTTTCTTCTCTTCTCTGGCCACTTTGTAACCTCAACTACAACCTTTTGTCCATCCTTTGCCTTTCCCATATTTGATTTTGAGATAAATATATCCTGATATATCCTCTTATCATCTGGAACTACAAAGCCAAAGTTTTGACTCTTTTCAAATCTTCCAACAATCCTCTTATTTGCCCTCTCAAGAATTCTTATTATTTCACCCTCAACCCTTTTATCCTTAATTGCAGCTCTTGTTATTCTTGCTATAACTCTATCATTATGCATTGCACCATTTATTCCTTCTGCTGGTATAAATATATCAGGTTCTCCCTCTTTATCTGGAATCACAAAACCATATCCTTTGCTGTGTCCTTGAAGCCTTCCTACAACAAGATTCATTCTTTCAGGAATACCGTATCTTTCTTTTCTTGTTTTAATTATCTGTCCATCCTGCTCCATATCATCTAATATCTTATAGAATTTCTGCCACTCTTTTTTATCAATATCAAATATAAGAGCAAGCTCCTCTGCTGTCATTGGTTTATATGCCTCTTCCCTCATAAAGGCAAGAATTTTTTCTTTTATTAGACTCATACCATCACCTCTTATAATCCAATTTCTTGTGCTATTTTTTTCATTGATTCAAGTCCTATTTCTATAAACTCCTCTAATGTTAAACCTATTTCCTCTATTGATTTAATCTGTTCTCTATTTGCTCCCTTTGCAAAATCCTTCTTCTTCATTTTCTTTAATACTGAATCTACAGTTACATTTTCTAATTTTTTATCTGGCATAACAAGTGCACAGGCTGTTATAAGCCCACTTAAGGGGTCTGCTGCCCAAAGTGCCTTATCCATTCTACTCTTTCTTTCCAAGCCGTGTATTTCATTGTGGACCTTTACAGCATATACTATATCTTCATCTAATCCTAACTCCTCTAATATTTTTGCACCTAAAATGCTGTGTTTTTCTGGTGCATCCATTGTCTCTTCATAATCAATATCATGCAAAAGCCCACAGAGCATCCATCTTTCCTTATCCTCTCCTAACTTTTCTGCCAAGCCTCCCATTATTGCCTCAACTGCAACCATATGATTTATAAGATTTTTATTAGATACCCTACTTGTAATTTCTTTAAGTGCCATCTCCCTATTCATATTAACCTCTCCTTCTTATTTTTTTCATTTGATTTAGTTTATATGTATAATCTAATCTAAATTATCCTTTATCTTTTTTATTGAATTCTTAATTACCTTGCCAACATAACTTACGTGAAATCCAAAATGATCTGCTATCTCCTGCATTGTTTTTCCTTCTATGTAATACTTGGTAAAAATACTCTTTTGTCTCTCTGTAAGATGCCTCATTGCAGTATATACACGTGATAAATCCTGCTCCTTTGATATCTCCTCTAATATGTTTTCCTCAAAGCTATCATCCTTTATTGAATCAATAAACTGCATATTCCCCTCATCATAGCTTGGTTCATTTAAAGATAAATACCCAAAATGCCTTCTTGCCTCCCTATAAAAACTTCTTATTTCATTTTTAATGTAGGTAAAGGCAACTGTAGAAAACTCTATATTTTTTGTTAAATCGTAGCTATTGAAGGCTTTGTAAAGTCCAATTGAAGCAACCTGAAATAAGTCGCTGTATTCTGCAGTTCCCTTCCATCTATTGCAAACTTTATAAATCATATTTTTATACTTCTCATAGACCTGTTCAAAGGTCATTACAATATACTCACCCTCAATCTTAAGTAGCTTTTCTTTTTTCAAGGCACCAACTCCTTAAGTATTTCATCTTTTACTATTTTTTTCACATATTATAATTATTATACATCAACAATTTTATCTATGCTACTATAACATAACAGCTGCTATACTAAAAATAAAGGCACAAAGGATACAAAGTGTATCATTCGTGCCTTTATATTTCCCCGGAAATATTTTTATTTCAACATTTTAATTAACATTCCGCCATATTTCACAAATAGTGGTGCGAAAACAAGTGAAACGATTGTCATAAGTTTAATCAATATATTCATTGAAGGTCCTGCTGTATCCTTAAATGGATCCCCAACAGTATCTCCAACAACCGCTGCCTTGTGGGCAAAGCTTCCCTTTCCACCGTGTTCTCCTGTTTCAATGTACTTCTTTGCATTATCCCAAGCACCACCTGCGTTTGCCATTAGAATAGCAACAAGAACACCAGATACAACCGCACCAGCTATAAGTCCTCCTAATGCTTCAGCACCAAGTAGTATTCCAACTAATATTGGCACTACTACTGCAAGTACACCAGGAAGAACCATTTCCTTAAGTGCTGCTTGAGTTGAAATATCAACACAGGTTCTATAATCTGGAGTTGCTTTTCCCTCCATTAAACCTGGAATTTCTCTAAATTGTCTTCTTACTTCCTCAATCATATGGTTTGCAGCTTTACCTACAGCCTCCATTGAAAGGGCTCCAAAGAAATAAGGTAAAACTCCACCTAATAGCACTCCAACTAATGTTATTGGATTTAGTAAATCTATCCTTTCAATACCAACAGCCTGTGAATAGGATGCAAATAGTGCAAGTGCAGTAAGTGCTGCTGAACCTATAGCAAATCCCTTTCCTATTGCTGCGGTAGTATTTCCAACTGAATCAAGTTTATCTGTAATCTTTCTTACATCCTTTGGGAGACCTGCCATCTCTGCAATTCCACCTGCATTGTCTGCAATTGGTCCATAGGCATCTACTGCAACTGTCATACCTGTAGTTGATAGCATTCCAAGTGCTGCAAGAGCAATTCCATATAGTCCCATTGAAGCATTTTTGTATCCTCCCATAATAAAGAAGGATAGAAGAACAGCAACTGCAATAAATACAATTGGTAAAACAGTTGAGTACATTCCAACCGAAAGACCAGATATAATGTTTGTTGCAGGTCCTGTTTCTGACTGCTTTGCTATCTTTTTTACGTGGCTATAATCTGCTGATGTGTACATCTCTGTTAATTGTCCTATTATAACTCCTACTACTAATCCTGCTGTAATTGCCCAAAAGGCCTTATAATTTCCAAATACAGTTTTACTTAAAATAAATGAAGCAATTATAATCAATAAACTGCTTACATAAGTACCATTTTTAAGTGCCTTTTGTGGATTTGAATTCTCATCTCCCTTTACAAATAGAGAGCCAATTATAGAAGAAATAATTCCTATTGCAGCAAGAACCATCGGGAATATTATACCTTCACCATTTTTAAATAGTACTGCCCCCAGTGTAAGTGCTGAAATAATTGCACCTACATAGGATTCAAAAAGGTCAGCACCCATACCAGCAACATCGCCAACATTATCCCCTACGTTATCTGCTATAACTGCTGGATTTCTTGGGTCATCCTCTGGAATTCCTGCCTCAACCTTACCAACAAGGTCTGCACCAACGTCTGCTGCCTTTGTATAAATTCCACCACCAACACGGGCAAATAGTGCAATTGAGCTTGCACCAAGTCCAAAACCTGTTACAATATTTGAATCTTTAAATATTAAATATAAAACCCCAAGTCCTAAAAGTCCTAATCCTACAACTGACATACCCATAACTGCACCACCTGAGAAGGCTATCTCAAGCGCCTTATTTTGTCCCTTAGTTGCAGCCTGTGCAGTTCTAACATTAGCCTTGGTTGCAACCTGCATTCCAAAGAAACCTGCTAAAATTGAAAATAATGCCCCGAATAAGAAACATATACCTGTTTTCCAATTAATAAATACTACAAGAACTATAAATACTACTGTAATAAATATAGCTAAAGTTTTATACTCCCTTGTTAAAAATGCCATAGCCCCTTCGTGTATATAGCTTGCAATTTCCTTCATTGTGTCATTACCTGCATCCTGTTTACCTATTTTATTTGAAAGAAAATAGGCAAATAATAAAGCAATAACACCTGCAATAGGTGCTAGCACAATTAATTGACTATTCATTTCTTTTATCCCCCTTTTTAAATTAGTGGTTGCTTAAATAAACTAATACCATTGAAGTTATAACAAATAATACCATTGATATAACCGTTAGTCTTTGTAGTTTTGCCTCCATAGTTCTTGATTTGTTTTTTCCAAAGAAGGTTTCTGCACCACCTGAAATTGTTGTTGATAGACCATATACCTTTGAAGGTTGCATAAATATTGAAGCTATTACAAGTAAACTGAAAATTACGTGCAGTACACTAACAAATGTCTTCACCTTAACACCTCCCTACACTTAAGTCTAAACATATTTTAACATAGGTTTAAAAAATAAACAATACAATTCAGAATATTTTGTTAATATATATGATTTAATCAATTAATGTGCTACACTTTAAATGCAGGTGCTAAATATAATTATACTATAAAAAGGGAGCAAAGCTCCCTTTAAATTTATATTATTTATTACTTTTTAACATTGTAGAAGGCATCTCTTCCAAGATACTTAGCTACATCTGCAAGTTCATCTTCAATTCTTAGTAATTGATTGTACTTAGCAACTCTATCTGTTCTACAAGGAGCACCAGTCTTAATTTGACCAGCATTTGTTGCAACAACAAGATCTGCTATTGTAGTATCTTCTGATTCACCTGATCTGTGTGATACAACTGCTGTATATCCTGCTCTTTCTGCCATTTCTATAGCTTCAAGAGTTTCAGTTAGTGTACCTATTTGGTTAAGCTTTATAAGGATTGAGTTTGCAACTCCCATTTCAATTCCTCTTGATAGTCTCTTAGTGTTTGTAACAAATAGGTCGTCTCCAACTAATTGAATCTTTGAACCAAGCTTTTCAGTAAGTAGCTTCCATCCTTCCCAATCTTCTTCTGCAAGACCGTCTTCAAGTGAAACTATTGGATACTTTTCTACAAGTTCTGCCCAGAAGTCAACCATTTCAGCTGCAGTAAGTACTCTTCCTTCTCCTTCTAAGTGATACTTTCCATCTTCCTTGTAAAGTTCTGTTGCAGCAGCGTCTATAGCTATAGCAACTTGTTCTCCTGGCTTATATCCAGCTCTTTCTACTGCTTCAAGTATAACTTGGATAGCTTCTTCGTTTGACTTAAGGTTTGGAGCAAATCCACCTTCGTCACCAATTGCTGTATTGTATCCCTTTTCGCTTAATGTCTTCTTTAGTGAGTGGTAAACTTCTGCACACATTCTTAGAGCTTCGCTGAAGTTTGGAGCACCAACTGGCATAACCATAAATTCTTGTATGTCAACGTTGTTATCAGCGTGCTTTCCACCATTTAGAATGTTCATCATTGGAACTGGTAGAACCTTAGCATTTACTCCACCTATGTATTGATATAATGGAAGTCCTAAGCTTTCTGCTGCTGCTCTTGCAACTGCAAGTGAAACACCAAGTATAGCGTTAGCACCAAGCTTACCCTTGTTTTCAGTACCATCAAGTTCGATAAGAGTCTTATCTATTGAAGTTTGATCATATACATTCATTCCAATTAGTTCTGGAGCTATTATATTATTTACATTTTCAACAGCCTTTAAAACACCTTTTCCAAGGTATCTTGACTTGTCACCATCTCTTAATTCAACAGCTTCGAATGCTCCTGTTGAAGCACCTGATGGAACTATTGCTCTTCCTACTGTACCATCCTCTAATACAACTTCTACTTCTACAGTTGGGTTAGCTCTTGAGTCAAGAACTTCTCTTGCATAAACATCAATAATTTCTAAATATCTTTTCATTTTTATGTCTCCTTTCTTGTATTTATTTTTTTATTAATGATTTTCCTGTCATTTCAACAGGAATATCTAAATCCATAATTTCAAGCATTGTTGGTGCAATATCACATAGTCTTCCACCATCTCTTAATTCTAACTTTTCATCACAAACAACTATAAATGGCACAAGGTTTGTTGTGTGTGCTGTATATGGTTCACCTGTTTCATAGTCAACCATCATTTCAGCATTTCCGTGGTCTGCAGTTATAAGTACAGTACCACCCTTTTCTCTTACCTTTGAAACAACCTTGCCAATGCATTCATCTACTGCTTCAACTGCCTTCTTTGCAGCATCAAAAACTCCTGTGTGTCCAACCATATCTGGATTTGCAAAGTTTAGTATAACAACATCATATATATCCTTATCTAACTCTTGGCATACTCTATCTGCTACAAGATATGCACTCATTTCTGGTTGAAGGTCATAAGTTGCAACCTTAGGAGATTGAATTAGAACCCTCTCTTCATCCTTATTAGGTGCTTCTACACCACCATTGAAGAAGAAGGTAACGTGTGCATACTTTTCTGTTTCGGCAATTCTAAGTTGCTTTAAGCCCTTATTTGCAACATATTCACCAAAGGTATTTTTATATACTTCTGGTCTATATGCTATATCAACATTTTCTATTGTCTTGTCATATTGAGTCATACATACAAAATGTACCTTGAAATAGTTTCTTTCAAATCCTGCAAACTCAACATCAACAAGAGCTCTTGTTATTTGTCTTGCTCTATCTGGTCTAAAGTTAAAGAATATAACCGAATCATTTTCCTTTATTCTTGCAACAGGTCTTTCATTTTCAATTATAACCGTTGGAAGAACAAACTCGTCTGTTCTATTTTCTGCATAGGACTTTTCAACAGCTTCTCTTGCACTATTTGCAATTTCACCTTGGGCATTTACCATTGCATCATATGCAAGCTTTGTTCTCTCCCATCTCTTATCTCTATCCATTGAATAGTATCTTCCAGAAATAGTTGCAATCTTACCTACTCCTATTTCCTTCATATACTTTTCAAGTCTATCTATATATTCAAGTGCTGATGATGGTGGAACATCTCTTCCATCAAGGAAGGCGTGAACAAATACCCTGTTTAAGCCTAAATCTTTGCATAACTTAATTAACGCTTCAAGATGATCTATATGGCTGTGAACTCCTCCATCTGAAAGAAGTCCCATAAGGTGTATATCACTGTTGTTATTTTTAGCATTTTCAATTGCTTTTATTAATGCTTCATTTTTGAAAAATCCGCCTTCTTCTATCTCTTTATTTATTCTTGTATATTCTTGATAAATTATTCTACCTGCACCAATATTTAAATGTCCAACTTCTGAGTTACCCATTTGTCCTCTTGGAAGTCCTACATCTAATCCACTGGCACTAAGCATTGTATGGGGGTATTCATTCCAAAGTCTATCAAAGTTTGGCTTATTTGCATTTGCAATTGCATTACCTTCTGCCTTTTCATTGATACCCCATCCATCAAGTATCATTAGCATTACTGGTCTTTTTTGCATGTTTTACCTCCTTAATAATTAACGATTGCTGCAAAATCTTCTACTTTTAAACTTGCTCCTCCAACCAGTGCTCCATCGATGTCACTTTGTTCCATTTGCTCTTTAATTGTGCTTGGCTTAACACTTCCACCATATTGTATTCTTATCTCTTCTGCAGCCTTTTCGCCAAACATTTCTCTTATCTTGCCTCTTATATACTTAATAACTTCATTTGCATCTTCTGCTGTTGCTGTCTTACCAGTACCTATTGCCCAAACTGGTTCATAGGCTATAACCATCTTTGCAACATTTTCAGCATCTACGTCCTTTAGGTCTTCTATAAGTTGCTTGTCTATAACTTCAAATGTCTTACCAGCTTCTCTTTCTTCTAAAAGTTCACCAACACAAAGAATTGGAGTTAATCCGTGAATGAAGGCTGATTTAACCTTCTTGTTTATTAATTCATCATCTTCCTTAAAGTACATTCTTCTTTCGCTATGTCCTAATATCACATACTTTACTCCAAGTTCCTTTAGCATAACAGGTGAAATTTCGCCAGTAAATGCACCATTTTCTTCATAGTGCATATTTTGTGCACCTACTTCTATGTTTGTATCTTCAACTAAAGTTAAAACTTGAGTAAGTGAAGTAAAAGGTGGACATACTACTACTTCACAGTTAGCATCCTTTACTTTGTCTCTTAGTTCGATTATGAATTGTGCTGCTTCCTTTGCAGTCTTATTCATTTTCCAGTTTCCTGCAATAATTGGCTTTCTCATTATATATCCTCCTTTTAGGAATTTAAGCAAGGGGGAGTAACCCCCTAAATTATTTTATTACTTATCATTAAGTGCTGCAATACCTGGTAGAACTTTTCCTTCTAAGAATTCAAGTGAAGCTCCTCCACCAGTTGATATATGAGTCATCTTTTCAGCGTATCCTAATTGTTCAACTGCTGCAGCTGAATCTCCACCACCTATTATTGTAGTTCCATTTACCTTTGATAGTGCTTCTGCAACAGCCTTTGTACCTACAGCAAACTTTGGCATTTCAAATACTCCCATTGGTCCATTCCATATTACTGTCTTAGCATCTAAAACTGCCTCTTCGAAAAGTTTAACAGTTTTTGGTCCAATGTCAAGTCCCATATAATCTGCTGGTATTTCAACATCTACAGTCATAGCTTCAGCATCATTGCTGAATTCCTTTGCTACAACGTGGTCAACTGGAAGGTATACCTTTACTCCCTTTTCTTCTGCCTTCTTTAGCATTTCCTTTGCGTAATCTATCTTATCTTCTTCAAGAAGTGATTTTCCTATTTCAAAGCCTTGTGCCTTTAGGAATGTGTAAGCCATTCCTCCACCTATTATTAGTCTATCAACCTTTTCAATTAGGTTGTTAATAACATTTATCTTGTCTGATACCTTTGCACCGCCAAGAATTGCAACAAATGGTCTTTCTGGATTTTCAAGAGCTTTACCCATTATTTCTATTTCCTTTTCAATTAGGAAACCGGCAACTGCTGGTAGGAATTCTGCTACACCTGCAGTTGATGAGTGCGCTCTGTGGGCTGTTCCAAATGCATCGTTTACAAATATGTCAGCAAGTGATGCAAGCTTCTTTGCAAAATCCATATCATTCTTTGTTTCAGTCTTTATAAATCTTACATTTTCAAGAAGAACAACTTCGCCTTCCTTCATTTCGTTTACAAGTCTTACTGCATTTTCTCCTACAACTTCCTTATCTTCAGCAAGCTTAACTTCAAATCCTAATAGCTCAGATAATCTCTTTGCAACAGGCTTTACACTGTATTTTTCTTCGTATCCTTCCTTTGGTCTCCCAAGGTGTGACATTAATATTACCTTAGCACCATTTTCAATAAGATACTTTATAGTTGGAAGTGCTGCAACTATTCTTCTATCATCAGTAATATTTCCTTCCTTATCTTGAGGAACGTTAAAGTCACATCTTACAAGTACCTTCTTACCCCTTACATCTATGTCTCTTACAGTTTTCTTATTCATACCCAAAACCTCTCTTTCACTAATTTAGGAAAATAAGTCCGGCCTTATAGCCGAAACTACAAAACCGGACTTTAGAATTACATTCTTTCAGCTATGTAGTTTACAAGGTCGATTATTCTGTTTGAATAACCCCATTCATTGTCATACCAAGAAACAACCTTAACCATATTGCCTTCAATAACCATAGTTGAAAGTGCATCTACTATTGATGATCTTTCATCTCCTCTGTAGTCTATTGAAACAAGTGGTTCTTCTGAGTATCCAAGTATTCCCTTCATTTCGCCTTCAGCAGCTTCCTTAAGTGCAGCATTTACTTCTTCTACAGTAGTTGGTCTTGTAACTTCTACAACAAGGTCAGTTACTGATACAGTTGGAGTTGGAACTCTTAGAGCAAATCCATTTAGCTTACCCTTTAAGTTTGGAAGTACCTTACCAACAGCCTTTGCAGCACCTGTTGTAGTTGGGATTATTGATTCTGCAGCTGCTCTTGCTCTTCTTAAATCCTTGTGTGGAAGGTCAAGTATTCTTTGGTCATTTGTATATGAGTGAACTGTAGTCATAAGACCCTTAACTATACCAAACTTTTCATCAAGTACCTTAGCAAATGGAGCTAAGCAGTTTGTTGTACAAGATGCATTTGATATAATGTGGTGGTTTGCTGGGTCATAATCCTTTTCATTAACACCCATAACTATTGTTATATCTTCATCTGTAGCTGGAGCTGAAATTAGAACCTTCTTAGCACCTGCTTCAAGATGTGCTGCAGCCTTTTCTCTCTTTGTAAATAGACCTGTTGATTCTATAACTATATCTACTCCAAGATCCTTCCATGGAAGGTTCTTTGGATCCTTTTCAGCATATACTCTTATTTCTTTTCCATTAACTATTAAGCTGTTTTCTGTAGCTTCTACAGTTCCGTCAAACTTACCAAAGCATGAGTCATACTTTAAAAGATGTGCAAGTGTTTTTGCATCTGTTAAATCGTTGATTGCAACGATTTCAACATCCTTGTTTAATCTTGTTTGAGCAATTTTAAATGCGTTTCTTCCAATTCTACCAAACCCGTTGATAGCAACTTTAATTGTCATAATTAATCCCTCCTAATTTTATGACTTTTATATAAAGATAGCATAGCTATCTTTTATTCACTCTTTGTATATTTAGTATCTCCTTTGCGGCTGCCTCATCAGTCACTATTACCATATTAGGGTTGTTTATTTTTGTTGCTATTATTGCTTCTGCCTTGCCTTTTCCACCTGCTACTGCCACTATATGTTTTATATTTGGAACATCCTTAAAATCCAACCCTATTGTTGGTGTCTTATAAACTATTTCTCCCTCTTTATCAAAATAATATCCAAAGGCCTCCGCAACTGCTCCTTTAGATAAAAGTTCTTCTATTTCAGCTTCTTCAAGTCCCCTTCTTTTTGACATTTCATCTGCTCTACCAATACCAAATATTAAAATATCTGCTTTACTTATATTCTGTACAACATCCTTTATACCTGGTTCATTTAACATAGTTCCCAGGGCTTCACGGCTTAAGTTATCTGGAACGTGAAGAAGTTTATAATTTGCACCTATTTTATATGCAAGCTTTGCAGCAAGTGTGCTTGCCTGCGTCTCAACATTTCTTCCTATTCCTCCTCTTGCAGGAACAACAAGAATATTTTCCTTTGACACCTTTGGGAAGTTCTCAACCACCTGTGAAACTGAAGAACCACCCGTTAGAGCAATTATTGTATCATTTGACATTATTGATTTAATATAATTTGCTGCAAGCCTTCCCATTTCCTTAAGTACAGTTATATCTTCATCTATATCCCCAGGTACAACTATAACCTTATGTACTTCTAAAATCTTTTTTAATTTATTTTCCACATCAGCCAATCCACTTATTTCGTGAATCATCTCTTCAAGGCTTTCTAATATATATTCCCCATCTTTTGTTACTGTCATACCCGTTGAATAAATTTCTATAAGTCCTTGTTCTTTTAGGAAATTTACCTCTGTTCTTACAACTCTTTCTCCTAAATCAAGCTCTTGGGACAATGCTCTTCTTCCAACAGGTTGGTTATAATATATGCATTTTAATATCTTATACCTTTTTAAGAGCAGTTCAATTATTTCAGGAACTATCTTTTGTTGTAGTGATAATACATTTTTCAACTATGTCACTCCCTTAAACCTGTTGTAGGGACTATTTATGTCCCTATGTATTATTTTTGTCCCACTCCAATTTCTACTATATCACTAAAATTATTATTTTTCAATATATTTTCTAAAAAATTCTTATATACCATACATCTTTATTATTTGTTTTAGATAATTCATATATTCATAAACAAATAAAAGGAACCCTAAAATGCTATACTAATTAAAATGCAAATCAACTTGTTCCAAAGATAGCATTTTAAGGCTCTTAATTAACACACTATTTTATTTTCCTCTTTGAGGAAGACTCTATCCCTAATTCTTCTCTATATTTTGTTACAGTTCTTCTTGAAATCTTAACTCCAGTTGCATTTAATATATCTGCAATCTGTTGGTCTGAATATGGTTTTTTCTTATTTTCGTTATTTATAATATCGCTTATTTTGTTTTTTAATGTATCAATAGACACATTATCCCCATAGGATGTACTAAGTCCACGAACTAAAAAGTACTTAAGCTCAAAGACACCCTTTGGTGTTTGTGCATATTTACCATTAATCGCTCTACTTACAGTTGATTCGTGAAGGCCTGTCTCTTCTGAAATCGTTTTTAAATTAAGTGGTTTGAGAGATTCATCATACTTAAAAAATCCTATTTGATGTCTTACGATTGATTCTGCAACCTTCTTTATTGTTTCCCTTCTCTGTTCAATACTTTTTATTAACCAATAGGCTGCCTCAATCTTTGATTTTATATATTTATACTCTTCACAGTTCTTATTTCTAAGTATATTTTTATATTGTTTATTTATCTTAAGGATTGGCAAATTATCTTCATTTACCCTTACAACAAACTCACCATCAACATTCTCTATATATACATCTGGAACAACATATTTTACAGTTTCATCTCCAAGTCTACATCCAGGTTTTGGATCTAAAGATTTAATTACTTCTATATATCTTAGAAGTTTCTCCTCTTCAACCCCATATTTTTGAGAAATAAATGAATATGCCTTATTTGCTATATTCTCCAATTCGTTATCAATTAATTTTTCATAAAAGTGATCATATACACCTTTATTTTTTAATTGTATCTTTAAGCATTCCTTTAAATTTCTTGCACAAACTCCACTTGGTTCAAAATCCTGTATTATTGAAATAATATTACGAACTATATCAAGGGAAACTTTAAACTTGTTTGCAATTGAAAGTTCGTGCATATTTAAATATCCATTTTGATCCAGATTATCAATAATATACTCTGCTATCTTTCTATCTCTTTTTGTAAGAGGGATATAGCCAAGCTGTTCCTTTAAGCAATCGTATAGACTCCTCTTATTACTCAAAAAATAGAAGGGAGTTATCTTTTCGTCATATTCATCCTCCGAATAATCAGTAAAGTAATCATCACTATAATCTGAATAAATTTGTATAACTTTATCCAATCTTTCATCATAACTTGAATCAAGCTCTAAAACTGGATTCTCAAGTAGCTCGTCTTCAATATATTCTTTTAATTCATTATTGGGAAGCTGGAGAACTTTTACTGCAAGCTGCATTTCCTGTGTCATTACAAGTTTTTGTTCCAGTTTTAAATCTAATGAAAAATTCAAGCTCATATTATCCCCCACAAATTGTATTTTGTACTACATATTATATTAAGAATTATATAAATATTATAACACATTTTATTAGACAGATTAAATAATAAAAGATAAAAAAGAGGCATAAAAGCCCCTTTTTTATCTTTCTCCCTTGTTATATGGAACTCCATCTGCTGCTGGTGGAGTTGTTTTACCAACAAATCCTGCAAGTGCAAGCATAGTTAAAATATATGGGAATGCCAAGTATGCTTCTGTTGGTAATGCCCAACCAAATTTTTGTGCAAGTATTTCAAAGGCTTGAGCAAAGGCAAATAGGAATGAAGCACCCATAGCTCCAAATGGCTTCCAGTTTCCAAATATCATTGCTGCAAGTGCAATGAAACCTCTACCACTTACCATACCTTCTCTAAATAGGTTCATAACACCTATTGAAAGTGTAGCACCACCAAGACCAGCAAATACACCTGACATAATAACGCATAAATATCTTATCTTATATACATTTATACCTAATGTATCAGCTGCCTTTGGATGTTCTCCAACAGCTCTAATTCTAAGTCCAAGTGGTGTATAGTATAGTACATAATGTACAACAAAAACAAGTATTATAGCCATAAATACAAACCAGTTAAGCTCAGCTAAAAATGGTCCAATCACTGGTATTTTAGCCATTGTTTCTGTTGGATATGGAAGAGCTGCAACACCATCTGTTTGACCTTGTCTTCCAAATAATTTAAATATCAAGAAACTTGTTAGTGCACCTGCAAATAGGTTTATAGCAACACCAGATACTGTTTGGTCTGCCTTTAGGTTAATACTTAATACTGCGTGAATAGCTGCAACAAGTGCACCTGAAACTACTGCAAATAGTAATCCTACCCAAGGGTTTCCTGTTAAACTTGAACCATAAACTGCAAAGAATGCACCAACTATCATTATACCTTCAAGACCTATATTAACAACACCTGAACGTTCTGAAATAACACCACCTAATGCTGCAAAGATAAGAGGCGTCGCAAGACGGAATGTAGCAGCAAGTAGTGCTACGACAACTGGTATGCTTCCATTAGCCATTTATCATCGCCTCCTTCTTTCTCTTTTCTCCAATCCATTTGTAGATGTAGTCTGCCGCAACAAATATTATAATTATTGCTTGTATTAGGTATACTATATCCTTTGGAATGTTTGCAAGCTGTAGGTTAAGTGAACTGCTGTTTAGTGCACCAAATAGTGTTGCTGAAAGAAGTACTCCTACTGGATGGCTCTTTCCAAGTAGTGCTACTGCTATACCATCAAAACCAAATCCAGTAAATCCAAATAGCTGTATTGCTTGATATTGTATACCAGCAACGTGAACAGCACCACCAAGTCCAGCTATTGCACCTGAAATTGCCATTGCAAGAATTATATTTTTCTTTATATCTATACCACCATATTCTGCAGCGTGAGGATTTAGTCCAACCGCTCTTAATTCATAACCAATTGTAGTTTTCCATAATAGAACATATACTAATGCAACTAAAAGAATTCCTATAAATAAGCCTATATTTATTCTATTAGTTTCACCTAAAAATCTCCATAGCTTTGCAGAATCTTGAATAAGCGGAGTAGTTGCTTTTCCTGGAGCATTTAAAGGTCCCATTATCATATAGTTTACAAAGAACATTGCTATAAAGTTCATCATTATTGTATTGATAACTTCGTTAGTTCCAACCTTTGCCTTTAGGAAACCAGGTATAGCTGCCCAAATTGCACCAGCAAGCATTCCACCTATAAGTACAAGAGGAACGTGTATAATAGCTGGTAATCCTGGTATTAAACCTATTGCAGCTGCTGCAAAAATACCCATTATAAACTGTCCTTCAACACCTATATTAAAAAGACCTGTTTTAAATGCAACTGCATTTGCAAGACCTGTAAATAATAGCGGAGTAACAAAAACAAGTGTTTCTATTATACTAAAGCTTGTTCCAAAACTGCCTTCCCATATAGCTTGGAAAAGTGTTCCTGTTGCTACAAAGAAGTTTTCTCCTTCTGCCCACATTACAAAGAAAACTGCAATAAACATTGCTATTATTATTGATATAATTGGGAAAACTAATGTACTCAAAGCTGCTCTTAGCTTGTTAGAGGTCGTATTTTTATTTGCCATTTTTATACCTCCTTACGCCTGCTTCTTAAGAGTGCCACCAGCCATAAGTATTCCAAGCTCGTGTTCTGTTGCACTCTTAGCATCTAATATATCAACTATTTGTCCATCGTATATTACAGCAATTCTGTCGGATAAAGCTAATATTTCATCTAATTCAAGTGAAACAAGTAGTATTGCTCTTCCCTTATCTCTTTCCTCTACAAGCCTCTTGTGGATATATTCAATTGCCCCAACGTCAATTCCACGTGTAGGTTGTGCTGCAATAATAAGTTCTGGATCCTTATTAATTTCTCTTGCAGCAATAAACTTTTGTTGGTTACCACCAGATAGAGCTGAAGCAAAAACTTCTTCATTTGGAGTTCTAACATCAAACTCATCTATTAACTTTCTTGTATATTCCTTTATTTTGTTGTAATTCATCATAATTCCCTTTGCGAATGGAAGCTTGTAGTGATTTCCTAACACTGCGTTTTCATAAAGTGAATACTTTAAAACAAGACCACGCTTATGTCTATCCTCTGGAATGTGTCCAACTCCCGCTTCAATTACATCCCTTGGAGTCTTTCCTGTTACATCTTTGTCATTTATATAAACCCTGCCATCGGTTGGTTTTCTAAGACCAGTTATAACCTCTATAAGTTCAGTTTGACCATTTCCATCAACACCAGCTATACCAACTATTTCTCCAGCTCTAACTTCTAAATTTACACCTTTAACAGCTGGAAGTTTTCTGTGATCTAAAGCTGAAACATTTTCAAGCTTTAATACAACCTTACCTGGTTTTGCTTCACTCTTTTCTACTACCAAATTAACCTTTCTACCTACCATCATTTCAGCAAGTTCATCTATATTTGTATCCTTTGTATAAACTGTATCTATAACCTTTCCCCTTCTTACGATTGTAACCCTATCACTCATTGCCATAACTTCTTTTAGCTTATGAGTAATCAATATGATTGATTTGCCCTCTTTAACCAAGTTCTTTAAAATAACCCCTAACTCTTCTATTTCTTGAGGTGTTAATACTGCTGTTGGTTCATCAAGAATTAATATATCTGCACCTCTATATAAGGCCTTTAATATTTCAACCTTTTGTTGTTGCCCAACTGTTATATCCTCTATAACTGCATTAGGATCTATCTTGAATCCATATCTCTTTGCTATCTCGTCTGTATCCTTTATAGCCTTTTGCATATCAATTTTTAAACCCTTCTTAGGTTCTGCACCAAGCACTATATTTTCTGCAACTGTAAAGTTGTGTACAAGCATAAAATGTTGGTGTACCATTCCTATACCAAGCTTTATCGCATCACCTGGACTTTTTATGTTTACCTTTTGTCCATTTACAAAGATTTCTCCAGCATCTGGTTGATAAAGTCCGTATAGAATATTCATTAAAGTTGTCTTTCCAGCTCCATTTTCTCCAAGTAGAACGTGTATTTCTCCCTTTAGCAGTTCAAAGTTTACATCATCATTTGCTCTAACACCTGGGAAAACCTTTGTTATCCCCTTCATTTCAACAACTTTTTGCATTAATTTTCCTCCCTTCTTTTGGTTAAAAAAGCTAGATGCGGCGGCATCTAGCTTTATATTTAATTACTTAACTTCAGGAGCTGTAAAATTCTTAACGTCTTCTAATTTTTCTGGAACAGTTATCTTGCCATCCTTTATAGCTTGTGCATACTTGTCAACTAATGCTATAACATCTGCTGGTGTGTTGTTCTTAGTTGTTGGAGCATATCCTACACCATCTTCCTTAAGTCCAAGAACCATATGTCCAGCCTTGAAGTTTCCTTCTATTAGGTTCTTTGAAGCAGTGTAAGTACCAACGTCAACTCTCTTTATCATTGATGAAAGAATTACATCCTTAAAGTCTGGTGCTGTTTCAGCTTGGTCTTGGTCAACACCTATTGCCCACTTCTTCATTTCCTTTGCAGCCTTGAATAATCCAAGTCCAACTGCACCTGATGCGTGGTAAACAACATCACATCCGTCATTGTAAAGAGCCTTTGCTAATTCATATCCTTTATTTGAATCTGTAAAGCTACCAGCATACTTAACTGTTGTTCTATTCATTAAGCCTTCTGCAGCTTGTGGGTTTACCGCCTTAACTCCTGCTGCAAATCCAGCTTCGAACTTTTGGATAAGTGGCATATCTATACCACCGATGAAACCAACCTTGTTAGTCTTTGTCATTTTACCAGCAATTACACCCATTAGGAATGAACCTTCTTCTTCCTTAAATGTAATTGACATAACGTTTGGTAGATCAACAACTGCGTCGATGATAGCAAACTTCTTATCTGGCATCTTTTGAGCAACATTCTTTAATGAACCTTCCATTAGGAAACCAATTGCAAATGTTAAGTCATCTCTTTGTCCAAGTTGTGTAAGGTTTGGCTCATAGTTTTCTTGTTGCTTTGATTGAAGAACATCTGGCTTTACTCCAAAATCCTTTTCAATTCTCTTAAGTCCTTCATAAGCTGAGTCATTGAAGGATTTGTCACCAAGTCCACCTTGGTCTGTAACCATACCTATCTTAACATTTGATTTTGGTTGTGTTCCTTGTTCTCCACCTTTCTTTGCACAGCCAGTGAATACACCAGCTATTAATGAAGCTGAAAGAACAAGGGCAAGTGCTTTTTTCATTTTCATATTTTTTCCCCCTTCTTTTTGGTGTTTATATTTTTAATATTCCTAAAAGGATACAATTTTATAACGAACCCATTATGTAAAAGATGAATTTAATAAAATATTTACCATTTTATTTTTCAGAAAATTATTTTTAAATGTCATAATTTCAAGTTCTTCCAATTTCAGAATGCATTGTGCTATACTATTTAAAAGTTGCAAAAAAATATATCTTATCATATTTTTATTTAACTTTATCATATTACCCTGCATATAATAATATACGATAACTTTTGTATAATTTCAATATGTTATTTAAATTTTTTCAAAAAAATAATAATTTTAAAATTTGGCTACTGTCGCAAATTGTCGAATTTTAATATTTAAGGGGCAATTGCCCCTTTATATAAAATTACATTCCTTTAATATTTTCATAGCTATATCTAAATCTTCATCTGCCACCATAACTATAGGACCTGTACATCCCATACCACTTTCTGCATATATTCCTTTAACCCAAAGCATTTTCACTGCATTTTCAAGCTCTAAAATATCAATTCCTGATATGGTGGAGGTAACAACCTTTTTATCAGGGCACTTAACATCTTCAGTTGATTTACCATTTACTTTTTTCAATTTTTCAAAAATATATTTAAGATTAACTGACTCCAATTTTTTAAACTCATCTTCTGATATTTTATTTATTTCGTTTTTAGCACAGGTTGCACAATATCTTAATGCTTCACAAATTACAGGAGCACCTGATGCCCTTGATATTATGTTTATTAGTCTTTTATAACCTTCACCTATTCCTGGTCCATATCCATAGCCTAATGACTCATAGTCTCCACCTGTTGTATATGCCGAAAATATCTTCATCAATACATTTCCTGTAAGGGAATCAGTTACAACCACATCTGCTGAACCTGCTAAAATATCATTTCCCCTTAATATAAAACCTCCGTCTTTTCTTATTGATGAACAAAACTCAATATCATATCCTTGATTTTTAAGTTCTATTAATACTTTCTCAACTTGTCTTGCACCTTCAACATTTAGTATACCTACCGTTGGTTTTTTTATACCACAGGCCTTCGCAGCTATTATTCCATAAAACGCATTTTTAACCATAGCCTCAATTCTATCTGCCGACGAAGTTCCAGTTGTCGTTGATATAAAAACTTCCTTTCCCTTTGCTGGTGTAATTATTCTACCTACAGTTGAAACACCAATTGGGAAATTATAATGCATTGTTACGCATCCCTTTAAAACTTTTTCATCTATAAGCTCTTCCATTATTTTATGACATTCATCTTCACTTTCTGCTTTAATACAGGAAAAACCCTCAACTTCACTTGAGCCAATTAGCACTACTTCAAAATCACTATATTTATTTTTAGCAAGATATGCTGCCTTTATAATTTCTTCTTCTCCAAGCTCACTTCCTAAGGTAGTTAATCCTATCTTTATTTTTTCTTCAGCATACCCGTTTTCTAAAATATCTGCTATATCATTCAATACCTCAGCAACCATTTTTTTTATATTTTTAGACATATAACCACCCCTTATTCATCAAGTAAGTGGGAAGCAAAATCCTTAAGAGCCTCTGCTACCATCTTTTTAACTTCATCCTTTGTAATTAGTTCCTTTTTATCCTCATAAATTCCCGAATTTTTCTCAATCAAATAGGAAATTCCATCAAATAGATTTGTCATTCGAGCAAGGAAAAGACTTCCCTTCCCAACTATCATTACTCTATTCATTTCTCCCTTTAGCATCTTCTCCCTTGCAAATCCAAGTATTGGAACACCTGAAGGAACGTGGCCTTGAGTTGGTGCATACCCAACATATCCGTGCTTTTTTACAAATTCATTTATTTGGCTTCTTTCAAGTTGACCCTTCTTAACTGCAAGTGCTGCAATCATCTTATAGTTTTGAGTAGGAACATCTCCTGCACCAGCAGGCTCTGTAACTTCAGGATTTTGCATCTCTGGTGCATATTTATCAACATCAGTGAATTTTAGATTAAGCCTTTCAAGAGGCTGAGCAACAATTGCTTCAATTACTGCCTGTGGTGAAGCACCTGCACCTATTGAATGTTTTCCTACTGAATCTGTTCTAACAACAGGATTTACTCCATCATTTTCAGAAACTAAAATTGCAAAACCACCTAAAACATCCTCCATTATAGGCATTCCCTTTTTTACGTGGTCACGTCCATTCATTCCAAGCTTTGCAGTAGCCCCACCTGCGACAACAAGAACATTTTTAAATACCTTAGATTGTATTAGTGTTGAAGCATATAATAACGCGTGGGTTGGCCCTGCACAAAATCCTCTAACATCACATCCAGTTGCATTTTTAAAACCTGCTATCTCTCCTATTGCCTTTGCAAAGTTTCCTCCACCCCTTTGATTCATATCTCCACAGGCTTCCTCTGAACATTCAATAATGTAGTCTATATCTTCTTTGTTTATATTTGCCTTTTCAATAATATGAAGTGCTGCTAAAACCCCCGATGCCTTAACTGCTAAATTTTCAGTTATTACGTGGGCTGATAAGTTTATATCAAACTCGTGAGCTCTCTTTACACAACCTACTAATTTGTCATCTAAATATAGGCCCTCTGCTACTCCATTTTCAACCAATTTATTTATTTCCTCTAATTCGCTGCCCTCTCCAAGTCTATTTGAAAGCTCCTTCAAGTAATTACTATTTTCAAACTTTATCTTTAAATTCTGAGTAAAACTCTTTTCCAATCTCACTAAATCAAAAACATCGCAACTTTTTATAAGCCCATAAAACTCATCCTCAGGCATTATCTCTCCAAATTTTCCATATCTATTTGCATTTTCAAACTTTTTATTAAACCAAGGTCTTTCAATATTTAATAACTCTTCTGGATCTAAATTCCCTATGTAGGTTTGATTAACTGGATACGAAACCGCATCTTCATAGCTTCTTAAATGTTTTCTTATAACCTTTAGATATTCAGAATCTGGATTTGTTTCCCTTTCAAGTGTTTGTGTTGTTCCATTGTGTAAAACCATATCAGGAGTATGAACCAAGACATAGCTTACTCCCTTTATAACAGGATACATAGAATTACCTCCCATATTAAAATTACTTATTTATTAAGTTCCGTTTAGGAAAAATTCTAAACGGAACTTAATTTTATTATTCAAAAACTGTTTGTTCTTCAATAGGAGTTTGTAGTGCCTTTAATGCCTTCTCTACAAGCCTTCTTCTCAATGCCCTTTCATCCTCATAAGAAAGATTTGGATTTCCAAGTGGGTGAGGTATTGCAACAGTTGGGACTATTCTATTTGCACCTACAGTCTTAGAAATTGGAACAATTGTACACATATGAACTACAGGCAGTCCTGCCCTTTCAATTTCCTTTACCATCGTTGCACCGCAACGAGTACAAGTACCTCAAGTAGAGGTTAAAATTACTGCCTGAACACCGTCCTTTATAAGTTCCTCAGCAATTTTTTGTCCATATCTTTTGGCGTTTGCAACAGCTGTTCCGTTTCCTACAGTAGAATAGTAATATCTGTGGAGTGAACCTATTTTGCCCTCCTTCTCAAGTTCCCTTAACACATCAACCGGTAAAACTCTATCAGCATCCTTATTTGCATATACAGGATCATATCCTCCGTGAGCTGTTTCATAGGTTTCACTTGTTAAATCAAATACACCCTCAATATCGTATTTACCAAATTTTGATGCACTTGAAGATTCTATTTTATCTGGGTTTCCCTTTGGAACAATGCCACCAGATGTTACAAGAGCTATCTTTGCATTTGAAATATCAACAATTGGAGGGTTTGGAGCCACTCTATCAAAATCTGGCATTTTAAACTCTGTCTTAAACTCTTCTCCCCTTATCTTTTTAACAAGCATATCAACTGCTCTTTTTGAACCTCTCTCTTGAGCAAAATAATTTTTTCTTATTCCTCTTCCAATATATCCTTCCTTTTCTGGGCTCCCTATTTCCTCATTGTTTACTAATTTTAATGCAAGTGCAGCCATTTTGGGTATAGCATCCCTCATACCAACTGCACTATCCTTAGTGGAAATTATATAAATATCCCTTTTATAAAGATCAACACCAGGGTTTTCAATATACATACCAGTTAAAACGGGAATATTTAGGTTTTCTTTAACACATTTACAAATACTTCCACAAGCATTACCATATCTACCTGCATTGAAGGCTGGACCTGCTATAAATAAATCTGGTTCATATTTTTTTATCATTTCAAGAATTGTATTTTTTGCCTTCTCTTCATTCTCTGCATAGTAGGAATCTCCACATATAATTGTTGCTACAATCTGTGCCTGTCCCTTAAAGGCTGCATTAAGTGCCATACCAGGTCCCACAAACCCTTCCTTTACAAAGGGTTCAATGTGTGCCTTATCTTCACCGCCAACCTGTCCAAAAAACTGATTTAAATAATGAACAACCTTAATCATCAACTCCCACCCCCTTAGTGTCAATCTTTATATTGGCTGTACATTTCTCTAATGGAACGTACTTCATTAGAAATCGCATCAACATCAAGAACCATTTCCATCATTCCACACTGTTCATCATAAACAGCTAAATCACATTCGTTTTTAATCTCTTCCTCAAGAATGTGATATACCCTAAGTCCCAATGCTATTCCTGCAAGTGGCCCTGCATAGGTTGGATCTCCTGCTGTAACTGTTTCTGCTGATAAACCTGCTGCCTCTGCCTCTGAACCTCCAAGAAGCACAACAATATTTTCAGCACCATACTTTTCAGTTAAATCCTTTACTCTCTGTTGGATCTCCAGATCCATTGCACCTGCAGCTGTTCAAACAAAGCATTCAGTTGAAGCAAAAACTACTTCAGCCCCTGCACTCTTTGCACATTCCTCAATTGCTGGTCCTGGAATACCATCTCTATCTCCTATCGCTATAACCTTTCTTCCCTTTAAAATCATAGTATTACCCCCTTTAAAATCCTTTTGCTGATAAATATCCAAATCCAACTTCACTTGTTGCACCAGTTATAACCTGAATTTCTGCCTCTATTGAGCCATCTTCTCTAAGTGAACCTGCAAATCCACCAGCAATGATGTTCGCAGCCTCCTTATGCCCAATAACCTTCTTCATTGGTGGAAGCACTATAAGTTCATTTGCATTTCCTGCAGTTACAACTGCATCTCCCTTTGGAGTTGAATCAGCAAGAGATTGTGAAGCTCCATCCCTTCCTGCATACTCATCAGTTACAAGTACAGTTTTAATTCCCTTTTCCTCAATCTTGTTGCAGTTCATAACAAGGTCTGCATCTGGGTTTCCGAATCCTTCTTCTGATATTATTACTGCATCTGCCCCTAAAAACTCTACAAGCTTTGCAGTATAATTTGATGACCTCTCCTTATCTGCAAGATACACATTTTCATTTGTGATTACGCAACCAATAAAATTAATATCCTTTCCGTGTCTTTCATATAAATCTTCAATTATAGGGTTATTCATATGAACATAGGTTGGATTTTTATCGCAGGCAGAAACACAGTTTCCACTAACAATTGCACCATCAAAAACCTCTGTTGGATAAATAAATGTTGGAATAATCCTTTTAGCATCCACACCATAAACATAGGTATCGTGCAGTAATCCTTGGCTTTGAAGCATATAAACATATACAACTTTTGGAAGATGTGGATACATATTTACCTGTTGAAGAAGAGGAAGTGTCTCATAAACCTTTATTTCATCAGGCTCTATGTTTTTGCCTGCCCTACCAAGGTAGCAAGCAGCCTTAAAACCAACCATTCTTACTGCCTCTTCGTGTTCGTGTTGTGGTAGATTGTCAACAGGTTCACATACTAAAACAACATTGTTTGTTTTTGAAAATGGAGTATACTTTGCCCCCTCACCTGACATATCAATTATGCCTTCTTGAAATCCAACTATTTTACCTGTTGTTACTACTGCTGTTCCCTTTAATACGTGTGTTCTTCCTGAACCTACTGTATCGACCTTTGAAATAAAACCTGGAAATATTCCTCCCTTTCCTTCCACCTTAACTCTTGGCTCAATTACATCCTTTACAGGTATTATCCTTACCTCTTCACCTATTTTTGCAAGTTCTACATCAATGCTTTTAAGCCTCTCATCCCCTGATACTTCCTTTAGAAGTTCCTCTTTGTTGATGTACAAAACGCCATTTTCTACTTTTGTTTCATCTGCAAACTGAACATCCCTTATAAATATTTTTCCAAGCTCAAGTCGCAAAACCTTCACCCCCTATAGTTTTTATTTACTAAATATTTTGAACTTTTTATTTAAATAAGGAGACTCTGTCTCACTTATTCACAAAACCTTTTAATTGCATTTTCAATATCTTCAACAGTATTTATTTTATCTGGAGTTAAAACTTCCGCCTTTTCTCCATTTACATAAACTATCATTGTTGGGAGTCCTAATACCTTTTGGGCAATAGCAAGTCTTCTATTTTGGCTTGTATTGAGACTACAAAACTTAATTTTATCTCCATATTTTTCTTCAAGCTTATGGACATCAGGCATAAGTTCAATACATTTTTGGCACTTATCTCCCCAATAATCAACAAATACAGGCTTTTCAGTATAATTTAAAACTTCAGCTTCAAAATTATCCTTATTAAGCTCTAACATATTACCCCTCCTATTTATTGAATTTTTCATTTATATATTCCTCTGCAGCAACAGCAGCAACAGCCCCATCAGATGCCGCAGTTATAACCTGCCTTAGAGATTTTTGAACTACATCACCTGCTGCAAATACTCCATCAACATTTGTTTTCATATTTCTATCAGTTAAAATATATCCCCTCTCATCCATTTCAACCTTACCCTTAAAAAGGTCACTCTTTGGTTCAAGTCCTACAAAGACAAACACACCGTTAACAGCAAGTTCGCTTATCTCTCCTGTCTTTACATTTCTTAATACAAGGGATTCTAATATTTCATCCCCCTTTGCCTCCTCTACTACTGTGTCCCATATAAATTTTATCTTTGGATTGTTAAAGGCCTTTTCTTGTAGTGATTTAGCAGCCCTTAATGAATCTCTTCTATGTATTATTGTCACTGTTTCTGCAAATTTAGTTAAATAAAGTGCCTCAGTTATTGCACTATCTCCACCACCTATTACAGCAACATCTAAGCCTTCAAAGAAATCCGCATCACAGGTGGCACAGTAGGAAACTCCTCTTCCTCTTAGTTCAATTTCATTTTTAAACCCTGCAAGCCTGTATTCAGCACCTGTTGCAATAATTACAGCCCTTGACTTATATTCTTCCTTTCTTCCCGTTAGAGTTTTTATATCTCCTGAAAAATCAACCTCTACTATTTCATCCTTTGCAAAGGTAGTTCCAAATTCCTCAGCCTGTCTTCTCATTCTTTCAACTAAGGCTGGTCCTGTACAATTTTCAATTGAACCAGGATAGTTTTCAAGTTCTGCTGTTGTAGCTGCCTGTCCTCCAAACTTTTCCTTCTCAATAACCAATACATCAAGCTTTGCCCTTGAGGCATAAAGTCCTGCTGACAAACCTGCAGGGCCTCCTCCTATTATTACAATGTCATAGATATGGCTCATAATTTCACTTCCTTTCAATTTAATGCATTTTTTATTAAATCAAAATCAATTAAACTAAAATCTCTAAGCACCTTATCCGTATAAATTAATGTTTTACTACTTTTAATAAGCTGGTCAGCCTTCAATATGCTCTCCTCTATTATCTCAACACTTAATAGATCAACCTCTTCAAAACAATCCCTTGAAATTGCAATAGACTTATAGGGTGTCTGATTAGGCTTTATGCTCCCCATTAGAGGATGTGTTAAGAGTCTATGTCCTCTATGGATATAATCTCTTGCCATAATTAAAATATCCATAAGTGAAGCTTGAGGTTTATATAGAACATCATATTTATCTTCTAAACTACTCTTTGTTAAAGGGTTATTGGTTAATATAACTGGTTTTAGTTTCAAGCCTGACACCTCTTTTTTTGTAATCTATTTATTTATAAAATTATTAATCTACAGTAGTTGTCTACTTTTGTAAGTTAATAAAACTTCTACTTATGCACAAATGGAAATATTAACCACAATACAAGTACCTTTGTAACTTCTAATTTACTAAACAAAGTAATTTTACAAATAAAAAAAGGATGTAGTTGCCTACATCCTCTGCCTTCACAGAGTTCTGTCCACAAATAGTACTTTTGCCTGAGAGTATCATAAAACTTGGCAAGCTTTACTTACCCCTTCGGCGCCCTATTAGGGTCTCTCCTATTTGCTTCATCCAGAATATTTACTTTCTACTTTCATTATACCTAAATTATAGCAATTTTGCTATTTATTTTTTGAATAGTTTGAATTATAAAAATAAATAGAAGCACATCCTCTATTTATATATTATTGATTAGCCCCATGAAGGATTTCTTGGGCATTCGTTCATTTCGTTAAGCAATTCTAAGCTTTTCTTTGTTTGAAAAAGTCCTGCCCTCGCGATGCCATCGTCCTGATGGCCGCTCGGCTCGGCACGTCCTGTGCCGAATTACGGACTTTTTCAAAGTCGAAAATCAAGAATTGCTAAAACTCATGAAAGAGCCTAATAAAATCCTTTCATGGGGCTTTTTCAGATTTTAGCTAACAATTAGATTTTTACAATCTAAAATAGAGGCAAAAGCCTCTATTTAGCATAAAACCATATTCCCACTACTCCAGGGCCTGAGTATGTTGCAACTACAGTTCCTACTTCAGCCAAAAGATAATTATCTACACCCAACTCATTTTTAACCATCTCTTTAAACTCTTCAAGATTTTCATAATCTTTTACAGTTCCTATTGCAAAAAGCTCATTTTCATCAAAGCCTTCATCCTGAACATACTTTATCATCCTTGATAAAGCCTTCTTCATTCCTCTTGTTTTATCTAAAATAGCGTGGCTACCATCAGTTATATAAATAATAGGCTTAATATTTAATAAGGTTCCTATTGCTGCCTGTGTTCCTGATAATCTACCACCCTTTTTAAGATATTCAAGTTTATCTAATGCATATGCAACCCTTGATTTAGGTGCAAGTATGTTTAATGTATTGTATATTTCTTCCACATCTTTACCTTCTTCAATCATTTTAGCCGCCTTTAGAGCAAGCATTCCTGTTCCAAAACTTACTGTTCTTGAATCAACTACATATATATCATCAGTCTCCAGCATATTTTTAGCAATTATTGCTGATTGATACGTACCACTTAAATTAGATGATAAGTGAATAGATATAATTTTATTATACCCTTCATCAAATAATCTCTTGTACTCTTCATAAAATCTTGCAGGATTAACTTGTGATGTTTTTGGAAGTTCTTCTCCTTCATCAAGCATTCTTAGCAAATCATCAATTTTTAAATCTACTCCATCATAGTAAGTTTTATCTTTGTATGTTATTGTTAAAGGAATAACTCTAATATTATACCTATTTACGAGTTCCTTTGGAATATCTGAAGTACTATCTGTAACTATCGCTATTTTATTCATCCTACCCCTCCACTACTATTTCATATTAGGAAATCCCATCTGTCTTAATGCTTCATATGCAACAATAGATACTGTATTGGATAAATTAAGAGATCTTTCAGTTGTTTCTACCATTGGAATTCTTATTAAAGTATCTTTAAAAACATCTCTAACGCTGTCTGGAACACCTGATGACTCTCTACCAAACATTATAAAATCACCCTGTTTGTATTCTACTTCTGTGTAGAATTTACTTGCTTTAGTTGTTGATAGATACACCCTTGCACCTTTATTAACTTCAAGGAAATGCTCAAAACTATCGTAGTAAACAACATCTACAAGCTTCCAATAATCCATTCCTGCTCTTTTTAAATGCTTATCATCAATTAAAAAACCAAGTGGCTTTATAAGATGTAGTCTTGAATTAGTTAAAACACAAGTTCTTCCTATATTACCTGTATTATATGGTATCTCTGGCTGATATAAAACAATATTAAGATTCAACGCAATCCCTCCAAAACTACATATATACATTTTATTATACCAATAGTATAAAAAAAAAGTAAATAAATTTTAACTTAAAACACTATTTTAGAGATTTTTTTAGACTAAAAAAAATTCACGTGACCAGTCAGTATAATTTTTATGTTAATTTAACTGCTAAATTAATCCATTTTTAGAATAAGGTGATATAATTAAATTTATAGGAGTTATAATTCTTAATTTTATTTAATATATATTGAATAGTAAAATATGGGAGGGGTTTTAATGAATTTAGCAAGGACAAGACTTGGTGAAGCTGCAATTAAAGAAGCTGTTAAGTACATCTTGAAGGACCCAGAAAAGAATATCCCTAAAATTATAAGATGGGGAGAAAAAATAGCAATAAGAGAACAGGACAAAAAATATATAGCTAATATCAAAAAATATCTTGATGACCCAAACAGTAACTGGTATAAGTACACATATAAGCTATTAACAGAGATACATCCTAATGTCAGAGAAAGAGTTGGAATAAATTATTTCTTAAATGCAACTATGTTTGGTATACCTGTTCAGCTTGAAAACGAAAAGAAATATGATTGCAACATTCCTTGGGCAATACTTATAGACCCTACATCTGCTTGTAATCTTAAGTGTAAAGGATGTTGGGCAGGTGAATACAAGCCTTGGAATCTTTCCTTTGAAGATTTAGATAAAGTTATAACCGAAGGAAAGGAACTTGGAATATATATGTATATATTCTCAGGTGGAGAACCACTTATGAGAAAGGATGATATTATAAAACTTTGTGAAAAACACAACGAGTGTGCCTTCTTATCCTTCACAAATGGTACTTTAGTAGATGAAGATTTTGCAAAGGAAATGCAAAGGGTTGGAAACTTTGCACTTGCATTTAGTGTTGAAGGATTTAGAGAAGAAACTGATATGAGACGTGGTGAAGGTTGTTTTGACGCTGTTATGAAGGCAATGGATATATTAAGAGACTATGGATGTGTATTTGGTTTTTCAACATGCTATCATAGATACAATACAGAAGTAGTTGCATCAAAGGAATATATAGATTTAATGGTACAAAAAGGCTGTAGATTTGGATGGTATTTTACCTATGTTCCAGTTGGAAGCGACAGTGATGTAAACTTTATGGCAACTATTGAGCAAAGAGAATATATGTATAGAAGAATAAATGAAATAAGAACAACAGAACCAATATTTGTGCTTGATTTTTGGAATGATGGAGAATTTTCAAATGGATGTATAGCTGGTGGAAGAAGATATTTCCATATTAATGCTAATGGAGATTGTGAGCCTTGTGCGTTCATACACTATTCAAATATGAACATAAAGGAACATAGTCTATTGGAAGTTCTACAATCCCCATTATTTATGGCATATAGAAGAAATCAACCATTTAATAATAATCTACTAAGACCTTGTCCAATGATAGATAATCCAGATGCCTTAAGAAGAATGGTAAAAGAGTCTGGAGCCTTCTCAACACAGGTTAATGATGATGAGACAGTAGATCAACTTGCCGATAAGCTTCAAGAATATGCAAAGGCTTGGGGCGAAAAGGCTGATGAAATTATGATGGCAAAGAAAAATATGTCTAAAGGTGCATAAATATTTAAAAAAGTGCTGTAGGTAAAGGCCCTACAGCACTTTTTATTTAAAAACTCTATTTAATATCCAAGGTCTTTTTATACTTATTGCCTTTTTAGGACAGAGCTCGTGACAACAGAAGCACCTTATACACTTTTTATAATCTATACTTGGAACCTTATCTCCCATCTTAAGTGCCTTAGGTGGACAACTCTCAACACATACCCCACACTTTATACAAATATCCTTTGAAAACTCTGGTCTTGGAGATAGATAAAAGGTTAAAAAATCCTCTACTCTTTTTGGAACTCTTCCTCTAAAGAAATTTACACTTCTAATTTTAGGAACTTTGAAGTTTGAAACATATTTATCTAAATCCTCACCTACTATATCTACAGTTTCTATGCCACCCTTTATTATTCCTCTCTCTAAACTTCTTTTTAGTGTAGGAACATCCTCTACCTTAAGTCCCATAATATGTGCTCCGCACACATCGAGTTCATAGGGGTTTTCCGAAGCTAATAGAAGTCCTACATTTTTAGGCACACCTGCAGTTGGTCCATCCCCCTCCATCGCAACTACCCCATCAATAATAGAAAAGGATGGTTTAACTGTCTCACATATATCAACAAGTAGATTTGAAAAATCATATATTTCAGGCATTTTGAAATGATATTCAACCTTTAATACTCCTGGTATCATTCCAAACAAAACCTTAACAGCACCTGTATAAACTGCCATACTATGGGTTTTTAACTTTGAAATAGTAATTATCCTATCACACTTGAAAGGTGGGTCAATCATAGTTAAAACTCTTGATATACAACCATCAGGTGTTTTGTAGTCACTGTATGAACAATCATAATTAAGTTCTGCTCCACTATTTTTAGCAGCCTCCTCTATTCCACATACCCTATAAAACCCTCTAAGCACCTTTTCATTGTATGGACCACCTGGGCTGTCTCCAATTATAACTCTACATCCGTTTTCAACAAGCCTTTTACTTACTGCCTCAATAACCATCGGATGTGTTGTTGCTGCTTCATCAGGGTGTTTTTTTATAACTAAATTTATTTTTAAAAAAACCGTCTCTCCCCTTTTGGCTATTTTTTCTATACCTCCATATAATTTTATCATCTCATCAACTGCTCTATATACATTTTCCCTTTCATAGTCACTACATTTTACAGAATACACTCTACTCATTTTACCACCTCAATACATATTTTTTTTATTTCTATTTATTCTAATTATAAAGGAGGTTTTATAATGCTGTTTTACCCAAAACGTGCCTTTTTTGAACCCAAAACATTGGATTATCCTACAGGACAATATATATATAATAAACTTAAGGAATTAAATATTCCAGTATTTGTTGAAAATAAGTCTGTAAACTTTGAAAAGGACTTTGACAACATTCAAGAATACTATGCCTATGCCAAAGGTTCTCTTGTTGTTTCTGTTAAAAAAAGTATGAAACTTGATAGTTGCAAACCCTCCGCAGATTACCAATTTCCACTTGTTACAGGATGCCCAGCAAGCTGTCAATACTGCTATTTACAGTCTAACCCAAATATAAAGCCCTTTGCAAGAGTATATGCAAATGTTGAAGAAATTTTACAAAACAACGAAAAATACATAAACCAAAATAAGCCCAAAATTACATCCTTTGAACTTGCAAGCACAAGCGATCCTCTTTCTGTTGAACATTTAACAGGTTCTGTTAAAAAGGCTATTGAGTTCTTTGCACAGCAAGAATACGGAAGATTAAGGCTTGTTACAAAATTTGCTTATGTAGATAACCTTCTAAACATAGTACACAAAGGGCATACAAAAATAAGATTTAGCATAAATTCAAAATATGTAGTAGATAAATTTGAATTTAATGTAAGCCCTTTAATGGAACGATTAGAGGCTGCACAAAGGGTATATGATGCTAATTATCCCTTAGGTTTTATTATTGCACCTATATACTATTATGAAAACTATAAGGAGGAATATAGAGAACTGCTTGATATGCTGAGGGAAAAAATAAAAAACCCAGATAATGCTGAAATAACATTTGAACTTATTCAGCATAGATTTACAACAAAGGCTATGGATACAATATTAGCACGTTTCCCAAACACAGAAATAGACTTTTCAATGGAAAACAGACAACAAAAGTGGGGGCCCTATGGTGTTTATAAATATGTTTATAAAAAGGACATTTCCACTGATATGAAGGAATTTATGATATCAGAAATAAAAAGAAGATTCCCCAAGGCCGAAATAGAATACTTTACATAACTAAAGTGCCACCCAGGTGAAATGTGACATAATTCATTCTCTTCCAAATGTCACATTTCACCTGGGTGGGAGACCTCCGAAAAAATATTATGGTATAATAAATATGCATAAATATTTTTTCGGAGGTCTTTTATGTTTAATAAGAACAATCAACAAATTGATATTATGACAAATATGATATATGAAAAATTAGTACCTAAAGATCATCTTCTTGTTAAAATAGATTCAATTATTGATTTTTCTTTTGTATATGATATCGTAAAAGAAAAATATAGTGAAAACAGAGGAAGAAAAGCCTATGATGCAGTTATTCTTTTTAAATTATGTTTACTTGAAT
>NZ_AXAA01000020.1:0-41302 GCF_000472625.1 Caloramator sp. ALD01 | reverse complement strand
TTTATTATAATTTTAAATTAATTAAAATGCAAAATTCATATAGGTTATTTATATTATATTATCAATATAAAGTATAGGTTATTCTATTTTTTTCTTTATGTTTTAAAATTTATGTTGTCACTGACAACATAATGACAACGCACGAAATGAAATTTTATAAAAAATAATACAATGAAAAAGGACAAGCACTTGCTGAAAGCCTTGAAAAATCTAATGTTATAGAATGGGAAAATAAGACAAAACATAAGAAAAAACATATTTTTAAGGTTTCCTAAACCGTGTGTCGCACGTTCGAATCGTGTCAGGTGCACCACGAAAGTCCTTGAAAACAAATGTTTTCAAGGACTTTTTTATTACTAAAATGACGCTTTAATAATTTAGCTCAAGCCAATAATTTATTCAGGACAAGAATTACTATTATAATCAAAAAAATAAGACCTCAAAGGAGGTCTAACGACTCATAACAGATTTTAAATCGTTCATAAACTTATAAGTTTCTTCAACCTTGTAGAACTCTTTATCAACTTCTTTGATGAAAGTTAAAATTGTTTGTTGTGTTTTTTCAATAGAATCAAGTCTTAATTCAATAGAACCAAGCCTTGAATTGATAGAATCAAGTTGTTGATAAACAGAGCTAAGCTTTTCATCAAAAAGTTTTTCAAGAGCCTTTAAAAGCACTTCATTTTCCATAATAACACCTCTGAAAAAATACTGCTAATAAATTATAGCATAAGTATTATAGAAATAAAAGATTGAAAGAAAAAGAGAAGTAATATGAACTAAATTATGGGTTAGAAAATGCCTAATTTTATACATTTAAATTATTAACTTGAATTTAAATTTTAAATTATCTAAAATAGTAAGTACAATCTAAATGTTACAAAGAGTTAATGAGAATAAGTTTTTTAAAATGTAAGAAATGCAAATCAATAATTTATTAGGAAATTAATAATTTTATTTTAAAGGTGGTTGCTAATGAGGTTAAAATTTAAAATTTTTTATGTGTTAATTTTGATGTTTTTTTTATTTTAACAGGATGCAAAGTATCTGGTTTTAATAATAAAGATTCGGTATCTTATAAAAACATAGAGAATGTAGATATATCCACAGAAAATTTTAATTTAGCAGATATAAAATATAAGTTTAACTTAAAAGGTATAGATGTTAACTATAAAAATTTAAATGGTATTGTGAATTTGTTAAACGTATATTCCTTAAATAATGAAAAAAAGATAGAGATTAAATACAGGTCTACTGTAAGTAATGGTAATGTTAAAGTTATAATGATAAATGATGAAAATCAAATTATTGAGTTATTAAATGGAGCAAAAGAAGGTAGTATGAAGTCTACAATTAATAAGAATATAATTATAAAGTGTATTGGTGATAATTTTTCTGGAAATATTAAGTTAGATATTTTATATGATGAACAACCTATTGAAAAAAATGACGAAGAACTGAAAGAGCAAGAAAAAATAGCTAAATATTTAGATGATGGAGAATATTTTATAAATAAAATTAATGTAAAGGATAATTATGCTTATGGTAACATATATAGAATAAAAGTTATCAATAAAAAAATTGATATGATTGCAAAGATAAAAGTTCAAGGAGAAATACAGAATCAGTTAGTAGAGTCTAAATATAATGATGATGGGTGGGGAAATTCAGGTTATGTTATTTTGGACTTTAGTGATGGTGAATTAAAAAGTATAGAAATAAAAATTACACACAAAAAGAGAGAAGCTTCTAAATGGGGATTTGAAGAAGGAGTATACAAGCCTATAGATATTGATAAAAAAATACCTCAAGAAATATTAGATTCATTAAATTAGTATTTATATATAATATAAATTATGAGAAGCTATATAATGGCTTATAAAAGGTGAATTAAAATGAAAAAATTAAGATTTTTATATTAATTTTAATAATTGTATTTTATTTTACCAGTTGTAATAAAGTTAATATTAAAAAAGAAGATGAAAAAAGTAATAATTTAAACAAACCGCATTATTTAACTGAAAAATTTATTTTAAAGGATGTAAGTTATAACTTTAACTCCAAGGGTATTGATATAAATTATAATTAATTAAAAGGAACTATAAGTTTACTAAATATTTATTCATTAACCAAGCAGAATAATGTAAGTATAAAGTATAAATTAAATATTAATAGTGGAAGTGTAAGGATTATATTAGTAACACAAAATGATGAGGTAATAAATTTGTCTGAAAATAAACAAGAAGGAGTTGTTTATTCAAAAATTTATGGAAACAATATTATAAAATGTGTTGGTGACAACTTTACAGGTAATATAAAGATAGATGTTCAATTTGATGAACAAACTATTGAAAATAAAAAGAATTTAGAAAGTATCAATGATAATGCATTAAATAATTTAAATGAAGATAATAAAAATAATTATATGTAATATAATGGAGAATGGGTAGGCAAGGATGGTTTAAATAGTTTGTACATAAAGTTTATTAGTAATGATACAGCAGTTGTTAATTTATATTCCATATCAGATAAAAATGCTACACATATAGCAAATACTGAAGACTTTAAAGTGAAATTTGATAAAAATGGAGAAGGAAATTTTGTATTTAATGAAGACGGATGGGGGAGTTCAGGAATTGGAAAAATTAAAATATATAAAGATAAAATTGAGGTTAAAATTAAAATAAAACAAAATCAAGAATATGGAAGTTTATATTGTATTTTTGGTGGAAAACAAAATATTATATTTGATAATCACAATAGCAAAGAGTTTAAACCATCTTATAATAATTGATTTAAGATATTTGGAATTTATATCCTTTGGAGGCAGTGAGTCAGATTATTTTAACCAAACAGCAACAGAAGTCTCCCACTTCTATAAGTAGGTGATGAATGTTGTAAAAATATATAAAAAATGCTACAATTATTAGAGCGAAAACCAAGCTAAGATTAGCCATGTAAATGGTACATCTGGGGAAGGAACAGCCCTTTGAGCGTGGGATAACTTGCTCTGTTGGGAGTATTGACCACGAAGCCACTACTTCTATAAGTGGGGGTAGTTCACATAGCAACATTTATTACTCACTTTTCTGATACTAAGTAATAAATGTTGCTTTATTTTTTATCTTAAAATCTAATATTTGTCGAAATAGTTTACTTTTTTATACTTTGTGGTATAATATGACAAAAGGAGGTTGATACTATGAAAAGGTTTGACATTGATTTAAGAGGAGAAAAGAGAGCAAAAAAGAGCTTAAGGAAAGGTCTTGCAGCGGGTGTAGCTATAGGTGCGGCACTTGGAGCAATTTCAGGTATATTATTTGCACCAAAGTCAGGTAAAGAAACAAGAGAGGATTTAAAGGAGGGTGCAAAGGAGGCATTAGATAAAGCAAAGGAAGTTGCAGAAAACGTAAAGTCAAAGTTTGTTAAGACAAGTTGCTGCTGTGAAGGAGAAGAATGTTTAGAGGATTTTGATTGTTGCTGTGAAGATGATATGGGCTGCTGTTGTGGAGAAGATGAAGATTGCTGCAATGATGAAGAGGAAAAAGAGGGAGAATAATATATGGGTAGTTTAACTTTAACTATAACTTTAAGTGATATACTTGCGTTAGTTGGTATAGTTGCAGTAATTTTTATTACATACTATATAGTTACTACTTTAAAGAAGTTAGGTTTAATGGCAGACAAGATTAACAGCATATTAGATACAAATAAAAACAATATAGATAATACATTAAATACCCTACCTAAGCTTGTTGATAATGTGAATAAAATTGCAGCAAGTATAGAATCAAAGGGTGATGAGGTAGGAGATATTGTATCAAGTGTAAATGAGGTTGCAGCAACTGTGGATGATATAGTATCAGCAGTTTCTGATGTTGTTGATGTGTTTTCACAGTTCAGGAGTCTTTTTTCTAAAAAGAAGTTTAAAATAAAGCGATAAGCATAGGCTTATCGCTTTATTTTGTAGAGAGTGTCAAACTTTATTTGATTTGGATATTTGCTAATAAATTCATTGAAGTTAATTTCTACGGTTTCAAATTTAGATAAAAAGGATTCAAAGTCCTTATTTTCTTCAAGTAGAGGTTCAACATCATCCTTTTCGCTATCTATTATTATAAAATTAAAGTTGCCTTCAATGTTAATAAGTACGTCCTTTACATTGTCAATTAATCTATGGGGACTTACTGCAATGTCGCAGGCACAGTGACCGTTACTTATATGATATAAATTTTTATCCTTAATTTCAACTAAATTAGATAAGTTTTGTACATAAAGGCTGCTCTGTTCGTTTCTTTCTATAACCTCTTCGTTAATAGTATTACTTGTTTCGGCAAAAATAAAATAACACATATAATCACCCCTTTTGTTTTATTAATTATATATTACCAAAAAAAATTATTAAAGTAAAGTAATTGTCGTTATAATTGTGTTTATTTTATTATTAACATAATTTATAATATCTTTGGGTGATGTTATGGAGTATTTTATGAATGAGGCTATTAAGGAAGCAAAAAAATGCCTATATTTAGATGAGGTTCCAGTTGGTGCTGTGATTGTTAAGGATGGGAAAATAATAGGAAGAGGACATAATTTAAGGGAAACTTTAAAGGATGCAACAGCCCACGCAGAGATAATTGCAATAAAGGAAGCCTGTAAAACGTTGGGTGGATGGAGGCTTATTGACTGTGAAATATATGTAACTTTAGAGCCCTGTGTTATGTGTGCTGGAGCGCTTGTAAATAGCAGAATAAAAAGGCTGGTTTTTGGAGCCTATGATAAAAGATTTGGTGCCTGTGGAACACTTTATAATATAGCCTACGATGAGAGATTGAATCATAGGATAGAGGTTATAGGAGGAGTGCTTTCTAAGGAGTGTGCAGAACTTTTAAGTAATTTTTTTAGAAAAAAGAGAGGATTATAGTTCCTCTCTTTTAATTTGCATTCTGTTATTAAAGAAGGTTTTATAACCAAATAATAGGAATATAATTACGCTTATTGATACACTACCTAAAATACCAAGCATAATAGCAATTTGATATTCTATTGCAACTAAGGGCGAAGAGCCTGATAGTATTTGTCCCGTCATCATACCAGGTAAAAATACTATTCCCATTCCAACCATCGAGTTTATAGTAGGTAGTATTGCAGAATCAAAGGCATTATCTAATATTGGTTTGCAGGCGTCTTTAGGAGATGCACCGAGCATTAGTGAACATTCAATTACATCAACTTGATTTTTAAATCCATCAATTAATTTGTTTATTCCAAGGCTTATTCCTGTCATAGAATTGCCTATTATCATACCAGCAAGAGGAATAAAGTATTGAGGATTATACCAAGGCTTAATGTTTATGACTATTAAAATAAAATAAAACAGTGTAAATAATGTTCCAATTAGCATAGAAAAAACAACTACTTTTTTAAGTTCATAAGAAAGTTTAGTTTTAGAACGTTTTATTATGTTTTGTATTGCAAAAATCTCCATAATTGATATTACAAGGAGGGTTATAAAAGGATTTGGATTTTTTAATATATATGTTAGAATATATCCTGTTAAAATTAGTTGTAGAGTCATTCGAGTAGTAGATATTATTATTTCCTTTTCTCTATTTAAGCCTCTCCTTTTAACTATCAAAAGAAGAATTAGTATAAACAGATAGGCAGATAATACTTGCATTATTGATAATTTTACAGCTCCATTCAAATAAATCATCTCCTTTTAGTTATTTCAATTATGTGGTCAGAGTATTTTTTTGCTATTTCCTTAGAGTGAGTTACCATAATAAGAGTCTTATTATTTTTCTTTACATATTCTACTACATAATTAATAACTAAATCCTCTGTATTTTCATCAAGGGCAGAAGTTGGCTCATCTAAAAGTATAACTTCAGGGTTCATTATAAGTATCCTAATTAAACAAACCCTTTGTTTTTCTCCGCCAGATAAATTTTCAGCAGGTTCATTTAGGTTTTTATTTACATTAAATTTTTCTAAAAGATTTTCTATCTCTTTAATATCATAGATTTCAGACTTAGAAAATTTTTTGCCTATTAAAATATTATCCAGTATACTTCCCTTATATATAATAGGAGTTTGTGGAAGCATAACCACTCTTCTTCTTAAATCAATTGGGTTGTATTGGTTTATTTCTTTTCTGTTAAAATATATTTCCCCCTCATCAGGGCTTATTATGTTATTTAGCATTTTAAGTAGGGTTGTTTTCCCGCTACCACTTTCCCCTACTATGCATGTGACGGAGTTTTTGTTTATATTAAGGTTGTCAATATATAATATATCTTTATATTTAAGATTTTTTATTTCAAACATAGTTTTATCCTCCTATTTCATTAATAAGTTCTAACGCCTTTTCTTTTGCTTTTATAAGCACATCTTCACCTTCTTTAGTAATAGAGTAGTATTTTCTGATTTTTCCGTTTACGTTTTGTTCCTCTACAGATAGAAGTCCCTCTCTACAGAGGGTGTGAAGAATTGGGTATAATGTTCCAGGGCTTATATCATATCCGTGGTGTTTAAGTTCCTCCATAATCCAAGAACCATAAAAGGGTTTCTTTTTTGCGTGGTAAAGTATGTGTATTTCGATAAAGCCAAGGAAAAGTTTGCGTAATATTTTGCTATCCATTAATAAACACTCCTATCTAAATTCGTTATCGAAAATCGATAATAAAATTATATCATTATTGAAAAAACAATACAAGTTAACTAAATATAAAATGTTGACATTAAAAAATAATACATATATCATATTATTTAGATGGAGAGATGGCAGAGTGGTCTAATGCACACGACTCGAAATCGTGCGTACGGGTAACCGTACCGTGGGTTCAAATCCCACTCTCTCCGCCAAGATTTAATATTTATTAAAATTATTTTTTAAATATGCAAATAATAGGACGACAAAATTGTCGTCCTATTATTTTTTTTGTCGATGTTAAATTAATGTAATACAAATTTGGAATAATTTGCGAACGATTATATATACTCATCGTTTTAAAAATATAGTATAAATACAATAAAGGAAAAAAATGAAAAAGGAGGGATGAATTAATTTTATTCAATTTAAAAAATAAATAAAGGGGGATCGATATGAAGATGAAGAAATTTATTAGCTTCACGCTGTCTGTTGCTCTTTTGTTTTCAAGTTTAATGCCTATGACGAAGGCAGCAGAAAACAGACGTGCAAATCAAGAAAATTTGGTACAAAAGTTTAAATTGCAAAAGCATCTTAAAAACTTTAAGGAAGTTGATGCAAGAAGAGCATTAATTCAGAAGTTTGGTAATGCATCAATAGTTGATGACAATTTTGACAATATGAAACCAGAACCAAAAGAAAATGACAATGTAAGGGTAATAGTTGAATTTGATAATCCAACTGCATTGGATTTGGCAAATTCAAAAAATGTAAGTTTAAAAAACAATAAACAGTTAATTGACGATGTAAAGGCTAATCAAACAAAACTTATATCTCAAATTAGTAAGTATGGTAAAGTTAGACATACTTATCAAAGTGTTTTAAATGGTGTTAGTTTAACTGTTAAGTATAGAGACATAGATGCAATTAGAAAGATTAAGGGAGTAAAAAAGGTAACAGTTGCTAACAAATACTATCTTGATATGTCAACAGCTGTTAATATTACAAACTCACCAACTGTTTGGAACGAACTTGGATTTAAGGGTGAGGGAACTGTTGTTTCAATAGTTGATACAGGAATAGACTATACACATAAGGATATGAAGCTAACAGATCCAACAAAGGCAAAGCTTAGTAAAAATTCAATAACAGAAGGACCAGGTAAGTTCTTTACAGATAAGGTTCCATACGGGTATAACTATGCAGATATGAATACAGACATAATTGATAAATCTGGTAGTATGCATGGAATGCATGTTGCTGGTATAGTTGCTGCAAATGGTGAAATTAAAGGTGTAGCACCAGAGGCTCAAGTTCTTGCTTTAAAGGTTTTCTCAAATGATCCAACAAATGCTGGTGCCTTTACTGATGATATTGCAGCAGCAATTGATGATTCTGTAAAACACGGTGCTGATGTAATAAATATGAGTTTAGGTTCATCAGCAGGGTTTGTAATGCCTGATGACCCAGAACAAAGAGCAATAAAAAATGCAACAGATGCAGGGGTTGTAGTTGTTGTTTCAGCAGGTAATTCATATTACTCAACTTATCCATATGTAGCATATGCACAGGACCCAGATACATCTATAGTAGGTTCACCTGGTTTATTCCCAGATACTATACAAGTTGCATCATCAGAGAATACACATTTAAGACTTCCAGCTTTAACATATGTATTAGGCACTGAAACAGGTGATATGGGTTATACTATATCAGAAATTGATCCAGTTGGAGTATTAAAGGGAGAATATGAACTTGTTTATTGCAACTTAGGATTGCCTCAAGATTTTGAAGGAAAAGATTTAACAGGAAAGATTGCTTTAATAAAAAGAGGAGCTATATCTTTTGTAGATAAGAAGCTAAATGCACAAGCAGCAGGTGCAGTTGGTGTAATTGTATTTAACAGAGATGGAGATAATTCATATATTAATATGGCGACAGACCCATCAGTTAAAATTCCTGCTGTTTTTATAAACAATGCAGATGGAGTAAAGCTATTAAACAATATAGAAAATGGTGTTAAGGTTAAATTCCAAGGGAAGCAAGCAATTGCACCAAATACAAATGCTAATAAAATGTCAGATTTTTCATCTTGGGGTCCAACACCTGATTTGAATTTTAAACCGGATTTAACAGCACCAGGAGGACAAATCTATTCAACTGTAAATGCAAATAAGTATGAGACAATGAGTGGTACATCGATGGCAGCGCCTCATACATCAGGAGCTGTTGCACTTGTTGTTCAATACCTAAAATCAAAGAATATGGGATTAACTCCAAGGGAATTTGTTGAACTTGCAAAGAGATTATTAACAAATACAGCAGAGCCAATGATAGATAAGGCGGTAGGATTACCATATTTAACAAGAAAACAGGGTGCAGGATTAATTAAGGTAGATAAAGCAATAAGGACAAATGTTACAGTAAGTACTGAAGGTGGAAGAGCTGTTGCAGCACTTAAGGAAGTATCAAAGGAGACAACATTTAAGTTAAAATTAACTAACTTTGGTCAAGAAACTTATACATTTAATTTAGTAGATAAATATGGTGTTTTAACTACTTATCAAAGAAATGGTTTATTATACCCAAATGCTATGAAGCTTACAGGTGCATCAATTTCATTTAGTGAAAATGAAGTTACAGTTGCACCAAATGAAACAAAAGAGGTAACAGTAACTTTAAATGTACCTGAAAGTGCACCAAGTAATATATTTGTTGAAGGTTTTATTAGTTTAATAGAAAAGGATAGCAAAAATCCAGAAATAGTAATGCCATATATGGGATTCTATGGTGAGTGGGATAAGGTTAGAATTTTTGATGCACCAATGTGGGATGAAAATTCATATTATGCCCAAACAACATTAGTAGATCCAATGGGATACTATTTAGGAGTTGAGGGATATAATGAAGAATATGATATGCCAATTATAAATCCAAAATATATTGCAATTTCACCAAATGGAGACTCTATGTTAGATGGAGTAATGCCTCTTGTTTCTTTCTTAAGAAATGCAAAGGAATTTAAGATTGAGGTATTGGACTCCAATAAGAATGTTTTAAGAACTATTTCTTATGATAAGAACATTAGGAAAAATAGAGCAAGTGAACAATTGCCAGCTAAGTACAATTTTGATTGGGTATGGGATGGAATGCTCTATAACGAGGAAAAGGATGAATACTATGTAGCACCTGAAGGACAGTACTATATAAGACTTTTAGGTAAAGTTGATTTTGAAGGAGCAGAATGGACAGAACTTACAATGCCTGTAAAGGTTGACTTAACACAACCTGAAGTTGAAGTTTTATCAGGAGATAAACCAACAGGCTTAAATAAGTATGACTTGGAGTTTAAAGGCAATGACAATTTAGGAATAATGTACTACTTAGTTGCTGTAAATGGAAACTATGATAATATAGTAGAATTCAAGCCAACAGATGAACTAAAATTATCTGTTGACCTTGAAAATGGAGTAAATGTAATTGAAATAGTGGCAGTTGATTATGCAGGTAATTTCCAACTTAAGAGAGTAGAGGTGGATAATTCACTAATTAAATTCAATGTTGATAGAGTATATTATACAAATCAAAATGATGTATCAATTCAGTATACATTTGATGACTCTATTAGATATTTTGTAGATGACGTTAAGGTATTCTTTGATGGAGAAGAGTTAGAGGCTAATAATAAGCTTGAATTCAAAGAATTAGCAGAAGGAGAACACAAGTTAGTAGTTAGAGCGTATGCACATAATTCGCTTATAACAGAAGGCGAAGTAAAGATAGTAGTAGATACTACAATGCCAACCATAACTCCAGGATACAGTGGTTCAATGTTTAACAATAGAGAAGTATTGCTTTCAGGTGAAGTAAGCGAAATGGTAAAGAGCCTAAAGATTAATGGGCAAGAAGTACCTGTAGAACTTTGGTATATGTTTGATGGAGATTCAGATGAACCAAGATTAGCTTATATGTATTTTACACAAGTAAATTTTGAAAAGGACGGGGTAAATAGAATTTATGTTGAAGTAGAAGATTTAGCAGGTAATAAGAATAGCTATGCATATAAGGTATATGTTGATACAACTGCTCCAATACTTGATCTTGAAGGAATTAATAATGGTAAAGTAAAGGTATCAAAGGATGTAGACAAATACACTGTTAAACTAAATGTTTCTGATGAGGTATTTGGATACAGACTTTATGCAAATGGAAATCAAATCGCCTATGAAGAGAGCGAAGTTGGAAATGGAGTATCGAAGTCATATACTTATGATGTTAAATTGAAGGATGGAGTAAATAAAGTTACATTTAGAGCAGTTGACCTATTTGGATTTGAAACAGTAAAGACAGTTGAAATAATTAAAGATAGCAATGCCCCTGTAATTGAAATAACAAGTCCAGAAAGTAACGCAACATTTGAAACAAAGAAGGTTACTTTAAAGGGAAGAGTTACAGATAATGATAAGATTGAATGGGTTAAGGTTAATGATGAAGTTGTAAAAATAAATGAAAACGGTGAATTTGAAAAGGAATTAACATTTAGTGAGTATGGTCAATATGAAATCGTAGTTACAGCAAAGGATGAGGCAGGCAATGTATCAACTAAGACTGTTAATGTTAACCTTGTTAAACCTCATATAGTTTCAATTGAAGTAACTAAAGATAAAAATGCTGTAGAGAGAGGAGAAACTGCACAATTTAAGGCAGTTGCAAAATACTCTGACGGTAGTGAAGCGGATGTAACAGATACAGCAGTTTGGTTAAGTACAGCTGGAACAGTTGAAAAGGGATTATTTACAGCACCAAAGGATTCCTCAGGAAATGTGACTGTTAAAGCTTCATTAGAAGGTGTTGAAGCTACTTCAAATATTGAAGTTAAGGTGCCAGTTGTAAAGAGTCTTGAATTAAAGGCAGATAATTATACTTTCTTATTTAATAATACAGCTAATTTAACAGTTACAGCAACTTATTCAGATGGAACAGTAAAGGATGTTACTTCAGAAGTTAATTATGTAGTTTCCGATTCATCTTTGATTAGTTTAACAGGAAACAAGGTAAAGGGATTAAAGCACGGAGAAGTTAAAATATATGCAACATTAGATGGAGTAAATTCAAACGAAATAAAACTAAATGTAATAAAACCAGCAGAAGTTATCAAGAATATAATTAATGTAATAGCAAGCAAACTTAATATAAGAGAGAGTGCGACTACAAATAGTAAAAAACTTGGAACATTTAGCTATGGAGCAGAGGTTGAATACCTTGAGGTAGTAAATGGATGGTATAAGATTATATACAATGGTGATATAGCATACGTTTCAGCTAAATATGTAAAACCAACTACAAAGACTATATACAATAATGATGTAAAGGAAAAGAAGGTAACAACAACAATTGCCTTGAATGTAAGAAAAGGAGCAGGTGCAAAATATAGTAGATTAGGAACTATAAGAAAGAATACACAGGTTACAGTATTAGAAAAGGTAAATGGATGGTATAAGATAAATTACAATGGTAAGATTGGATATATATATGCTAAATATACAAAATAATTTTAAAGGGTTAGCGTAAGCTAACCCTCTTTTTTATCGAGGTTCCATAAAAGACAACTACTAAATTTGATAACTTTTTGAAATATTATAAACATTGATATAGAAGGATAGAATTAAATAGTGTAGAATATATTTTATAGAGAGTAGGCGGTATCTTTATTTATGTAATATAAATAAGAGGAGGGCGTTTATGTTTAAAACGGATATTGAAATTGCACAGGAGGCAAAGCTTTCAGACATCAGGGAAATTGCCAAAAAGCTTGATATTACAGAGGATGAGATTGAACTTTATGGAAAGTATAAGGCAAAGGTTGACTACAACATTTTAAAGAACAAAAAAAGTAGGAACGGAAAGCTTATTTTAGTTACGGCGATAAATCCAACTCCAGCAGGGGAAGGAAAAACAACAACTTCAATTGGACTTGCAGATGCTCTAACAGTACTTGGTAAGAGAACTGCAGTTGCACTTCGTGAACCATCTCTTGGACCTGTATTTGGAATAAAGGGAGGAGCAGCAGGGGGAGGCTACTCACAGGTTGTTCCAATGGAGGATATTAATCTTCACTTCACAGGTGACTTCCACGCAATTGGTGCGGCAAATAATTTACTTGCAGCAATGCTTGATAATCATATATATCAAGGGAATGAATTAAACATAGACCAAAGAAGGATTACTTGGAGAAGATGCGTTGATATGAATGATAGGCAGCTAAGGTTTATTGTAAGTGGGCTTGGAGGAAAGGTTAATGGCGTCCCAAGAGAGGATGGGTTTGATATAACTGTTGCATCAGAGGTTATGGCAATATTCTGTCTATCAAAGGATATAAATGACCTAAAGGAAAGATTATCAAGAATAGTTGTTGCATATAATAGAGAAGGTAAGCCTGTTACAGCGGGGGATTTAAGGGCACAGGGGGCAATGGCAGCACTTTTAAAGGATGCCCTAAAGCCTAACTTAGTTCAAACATTAGGAGGTACACCTGCCTTTGTTCACGGAGGACCATTTGCAAATATTGCCCACGGATGTAATTCAATAATGGCAACTAAGATGGCTCTTCATCTTGCAGATTATGTTGTAACGGAGGCAGGCTTTGGAGCAGACTTAGGTGCGGAAAAGTTTATTGACATAAAGTGCAGAATGGCAGGTCTTGAGCCAAGTGCTGTTGTTATTGTTGCTACGGTAAGGGCCCTTAAGTATAACGGAGGGGTTTTAAAGGATAAGTTAGGTGAAAAGAATCTTGAGGCACTTGAAAAGGGACTTCCAAATCTTTTAAAGCACGTTGAAAACATAACACGAGTATTTAATCTTCCTGCTGTTGTTGCCTTGAATAGATTTCCAACTGATACAGAGGAAGAAATTGAGCTTGTAAAGGAAAAGTGTAGAGAGCTTGGTGTTAATGTTAAGATATCAGAAGTTTGGGCAAAGGGTGGGGAAGGCGGAATAGAAGTGGCTGAGGAAGTACTAAGATTAATAGAAGAAAAGAATAGCAGTATGAATTTTGCTTATGATTTAAATATGCCAATAAAGGAAAAGATTAAGACAATAGCAAGAAGAATATATGGTGCTGAAGATGCAGTGTTTACACAGGATGCAGAAAAGCAGATTGCAGAACTTGAAAAGCTTGGATTTGGAAACTTGCCTATTTGTATGGCAAAAACTCAGTATTCATTGAGTGATGATGCAACAAAGCTTGGAAGACCAGAGGGATTTAAGATAACAGTAAGGGAAGTATATGTTTCAGCAGGTGCTGGTTTTATAGTTGCAATTACTGGAAGTATTATGAAGATGCCGGGGCTTCCTAAGGTTCCTGCAGCAGAAAAGATAGATGTAGATGAAAATGGCAGAATAACAGGACTTTTTTAGGAGGGATAGCTTGATACTATATGGGAAACAGGTTGCAGAAAAGCTTTCAGATGAAATAATAGAGGAAGTTAGGAGTCTTAAGGAGAAGGGTATAGGACCAAAGCTTGCAATAGTTAGAGTTGGAAGAAATGAAGGTGATTTATCCTATGAGAGGGGAGCGTTAAAGAGGGCAGAAAAGCTTGGTATAAAGGTTGAGGTCTTTGAATTAGAAGAAGGCGTAAAAACTGAGGATTTGATAGAATGTATAGACAAGATAAATAATGATGCTTTAATACACGGAATACTTCTTTTTAGGCCTCTACCTAAGAATATAGATGAAAATAAAATAAAAAACTACATAAATCCAAACAAGGATGTGGATTGTATAAATCCTATAAATGTAGCAAAGGTTATGGAGGGGGATAAAACAGGCTTTGCTCCTTGTACTCCATCGGCAGTAATAGAAATATTAAAACATTATGGCATTGAACTTAAGGGTAAGAATGTTGTGGTAATAGGAAGGTCAATGGTTGTTGGTAAGCCCTTATCTATGCTTCTACTCAATGAAGATGCAACTGTTACAATATGCCATTCAAAAACACGAAACTTAAAGGAAATAACAAAAAAGGCAGATATGCTTATTGTTGCCATAGGTCGTGCTAAATATATAAATAAAGAATATGTAGGAGAAAATACAGTTGTAATTGATGTTGGTATTAATGTGGATAATGTGGGCAACCTTTGTGGTGATGTTGATTTTGAGGACGTAAAGGACATTGTGTCGGATATAACCCCAGTTCCAGGAGGAGTTGGAGCTGTAACAAATACAGTATTATTTAAGAATCTTATTAATGCCTGCAGGTTACAGATAAAATAAACTTTTTAGGTGAGTTTAATTAGCCCTATGAAGGATTTTAAGGTATCCTTTCATTTCGCCAATCAAATCTAAGCTTTTTGTTGGAAAAGTCCTACCCTTGCGATGCCATCGTCCTGATGGCTTCTTGGTTCGACACGTCCTGTACTGAATTACGGACTTTTTCAAAGTCTAAAGCTACGATTTGCTAAAGCTTATGAAGGAGTGTAATAAAATCCTTTTATGGGGCTTCTTTAAATTAAAGACATCAAATAGATTGTTAATAATAAAAAAAACTTTGGCAAATAAATCCTTATAATACCCAAAACTCTTGCTATTTTAATGATTATAGCAATAATGAAATAATATATAATTGTAAATTTACTGAAATTTTTTAATATAATATATTGACGTATTATGCGTTATACTGTTATAATAAAAATATATTACGAAATGGGTTTCGAAAAAAGAATAAGAGGTGTTAATACTTGACAGTTACAATATATGATATATCAAAAGAAACAGGGTTTTCACCAACAACAGTATCAAAGGCTTTAAACAATTATCCAGATGTAAGTGAAAAAACTAAAAAAATAATTTTAGAGAAGGCAAATGAAATGGGGTATATCCCTAATTCCCACGCAAGAATATTAACTACAAAAAAGTCTTGGACTATAGGAATACTATTCGATGAAAAGTTAAACGTAGGTATGAAACATCCGTTTTTTAACGCTGTTATAGAAAGTTTTAAGAAAAATGTAGAAGCAAGAGGTTATGACCTATTATTTATATCAAAGGATATAGGTGGCGACAGAATTACCTATTTAGATCACTGCAAAATTAGGGGCGTGGATGGAGTAATAATAATAACTTCAGACCCTCAAAACAACGAAATACAGGAACTTATAAACAGTGATTTTCCCTGTGTTTTAATAGACAATGAATGTAGTAGAGCAAGCAGTGTTCATTCAGATGATATACAGGGGTGTTACTTAGCAATTGAATATCTTTATTCTTTAGGACACAGAAGAATAGCTCATATTTATGGAAGTTTAGATACCTTTGCAGGTCAAGCAAGATATAATGAGTTTTTAAACGTTATAAGAAGATTTAAATTAGAAAAAAAGGATGAATATTTAGTAGATGGGGGCTATTTCTCCTATGAGGGTGGTTATAATGCTATGAAAAAGCTCTTAGAGTTAAAGGAACCACCAACTGCAGTATTTGCATCAGGAGACTTTATGGCAATTGGAGCAATAAATGCAATTAAGGATAGGGGATTAAGGGTACCTCAAGATATATCAGTAATTGGATATGACGATTTAGATTTATGTAAATATATAACTCCAAAGCTTACAACAATAAGACAGAACACAGATTTGATAGGAGAAAATGCAGCAGAGATATTAATTAATGCTATAGATAAAAAAAATAGCAGAACATCTGTAATTGTTCCAGTTGAATTAGTTATTAGAGATTCCTGTGAATCTTTAATATAAAATTTATCCTTTTTCTTTTTTAATGTATTCGAAACCGGTTTCGAAAGAAATAATAATCTAAGTATGTAGCACAAAAGTGTTACTATAAAAAAATAAAAAGAGGGGGCAAATTTGATGAAAATTAAAAAGTATTTAGGTATCTTATTGTCAACAGTGCTTGTAACAACATCACTTGTTGGTTGTGGACCTAAAAAAACAAGTGAAAACAAAGAAAAATTAGAAGTGGATAAGACAAAGGTATTAAGAGTTTGGTCCTTTACAGACGAACTTAAAGAACCACTTAAGTATTTTGAACAAAAATATGGCATCAAGACTGAACTAACAATTGTACCAACAGAAAACTATGCTTCAAAGCTTCAACCGGTTTTAGACAGTGGAGTTGGAGCACCAGATGTATTCACAGCAGAAATTGCGTGGGTAAAGCAATGGATTGATTTACCATATTGGGAAAACTTATCAGGTGAACCATATAATGCTGATAAATGGGCAGATGATTATGTTCCTTACGTTTATAACATAGGTAAGGATATGAATGGAAACGTAAAGGCATTATCTTGGCAAGCAACTCCAGGTGGATTTATATATAAGAGATGGATTGCAAGAAAAGTTTGGGGAAATGATGATCCAGCATTTGTAGCACAAAAGCTTTCATCAATGGAAAACTTTATGAAGGCAGCTGAAGAATTAAAGCAAGCAGGATATAAGATTCTACCAGACGAAGGTGCTATCCGTTGGTTTGCTAAAGGTTCAGATCCAAAGCCTTGGGTAAATGAAAAGAATGAACTACAACTAACTCAAGCACAAATAGATTTTATGGACTATCAAAAGAAGCTACGTGACAATGAATATACAGCACTTGCTCCAGAATGGTCACCAGCTTGGTTTGCTTCAATGCAAGGACAAATACCAATAAATGCTGGTTGGGAAAAGGACGTAAACAAGGTTAAGGGAAATAAGACTGAAGTTTTTGGTTATGTAATGCCAACTTGGGGATTACACTATGTAATTAAACCAAATGCAAAGGAAACAGCAGGCGATTGGGGATTAACATCAGGACCATCTCCATACTTCTGGGGAGGAACTTGGATAGGTATATATTCAGGTTCAAAGAACAAAGGAGCTGCTTGGGAATTTGTAAAGATGATGACTCACGATGAAGAGTTCTTAAATTGGTGGTACAAGAAAACAGGAGACCTTTTATCATATAAGCCAGTAACAGAAAAGGTAAAGGACACAGCAAAGGATGAATTCTTAAAGGGACAAAACCATTATGAATTCTTCTTAAAGGAAGCAGAAAAGATAAATCCAAATATTGTTACAAAGTATGATCAAGGTATAGATACTATATGGGGTAATGTAGTAAAGGAATACATCGAAGGTAAGAAGACAAAGGATGCGGCAATAAATGAATTCTATAAACAGGTTAAAAATGCATACCCTGAAATAAAAACTCCATTAGATAAATAATTAATTTTTGAAAATTGTATAATAGGTGAACTTATGTTCACCTATTATATTAATTTAAAGAAAGAGGGTGTACTATGAATTCCAGAAATAAATACGGATATTTATTTATAGCTCCATTTTTTATTGTTTTTAGTATATTTGGCATTTATCCAATACTTCTTTCTTTATATATGAGCTTCACAGATTATAAAGGTATTGGTTCTCCTTTTAATGCAAATTGGGTAGGATTACAACAATATGCAAGACTATTAAAGGACACATATTTCCTTCAAGCATTTATAAACACTTGGAAAATATGGGGAGTAAATATAATTCTTCAATTAGCACTGGCGTTAATTCTTGCTGTAATTTTTTCAGACGTAAGATTAAAACTTAAAGGGGTTAGTTTATATCGTGCAATATTTTATCTACCTAATTTAATGACAGTTTCATCTGTTGCACTACTTTTCTTATTCATTTTAGATTGGCAGCACGGTGCATTAAATGGTTTGCTGCTTAAGGCTGGATTTATATCAAAACCTGTTAACTGGTTAGGACAACCACAAACAGCACAGCTATCGGTTTCATTAATACAAACTTGGCTTTGGTTTGGTCATACATTTATTATAATTTTTGCTGGTATAGAAGGAATTTCAAAGGATTATTTTGAAGCAGCTATGATAGATGGTGCAAGTAGAACTCAGACCTTCTTTAAGGTAACACTACCACTATTAAAACCTATAATGATTTATGTTGTTATAACATCATTGATAGGTGGATTACAGTTGTTTGAAATACCTTTCCTAATGTCTCAAAATGGTCTTGGTGGACCTGAGGGCTCATTAGTAACAATGGTTTTATATCTATATAATCAAGCATTTAAATACCGTAACTTTGGATATGCCGCAGCAGTTGCATATGGTCTATTCTTTATAATATTAATATTCTCCATATTCGTATTTAAGGGTATGTTCAAGGAAGAGGCCTAAGGAGGTGTGAGTTTTGAATAAAAGAAATTTTATAAGAGGAATATTATATGCAGCTTTGACTTTACTTGCTTTAATTTGTTTAATACCTTTTGCAATGATGATAATAAATTCAACACGTTCAAATACAGAAATAGTAAGAGGATTTACATTAATACCTGGTAAGAGCCTAATTGAGAACTATAAAAATATGATGTACCATATGGATGTTTCAGATGGGGTATTTAAAGGAATATGGTTAGGATATAAAAACAGCTTTATAATTGCCATATCTGTAACAATATTAAGTGGATATTTTTCGGCATTAACTGCATACGGTTTTTATGCTTATGATTTTAAGGGTAAAAAGGTGTTATTTATTCTAATTTTAATTATGATGATGATACCAAGCCAATTAGGTTTACTTGGATTTTATGAATTAAACAAGGCTTTAAAAACTTTAGATAGCTATATTCCACTTATAGTACCATCTATAGCTACACCATTTACAGTATTTTTTATGCGCCAATATTTAGTTTCTACAATGCACCCTGCTCTACTTGAGGCGGCAAGAATTGATGGTGCAAATGAGTTCTCAATATTCCATAAGATAGTATTACCTATAATGCTTCCAGCAATTGCAACTATGTCTATATTTACATTTATAGGAGCTTGGAACAACTACTTGATACCACTAACAATAATTGTTTCACCACATAAATATCCACTACCAGTACTTATGGGATATCTAAAGGGCGGTAAGGTTTCAGAAAACTTAGGTTCAATGTACCTTGCAATTTCAATGTCAGTTGCTCCAATTATAATTGCATTTATGTTCCTATCAAAATATATAATAAGCAGTATATCTGCAGGTTCTGTTAAGGAATAAAATATTATAACCTAATAAAAATTAAAATTTTTCTTAGGTTTATCCTCTTTATTTAGGGTGTTAATCATAAAAAAATGTTGTTTTAGACATAAAAGAGGTTGACTTTAAACACTTCATAAATATAGAAGTTTTTATTAAGGGAGGATAAATATGAATAATTATTACTTTGATAAAAAAAACAGATTTGTAATAGAAAACTTCAATAATTCAAAACCCTTTTCAAGCTTTTTGCCAGGTATCGCAGGTGAAAAGGGAATTCCTATGTGGATTTTTTATGTAAACAGAGGCCAATGTATTTCAGCCTTTGGTATAAAAAACAAGGATAATCCAATAATGGAGTTTTTCCCAGCATATAAGTGTTATCAAAATGTACAGAGCGTTGGTTTTAGAACATTTATAAAGTTTGATAATAAATCTGTTTACGAACCATTTTTAAATATTAGAAATAATGAAAACGTAACTCAAAAGATGTATATAGGTATGAATGAATTGGAGATTGAAGAGATAAATAATGAAAATGGCATTCAAATAAATGTGCTTTATTATATGTTACCACAGGAAAAAATAGCTGCACTTGTTAGAAAAGTTACAATTAAAAACATATCAAAGGGTAAAAAGAAGATTGAAGTTTTAGATGGTATGCCAGCCCTACTTCCTTATGGTGTGAGTGATGGAGGGTTAAAACAGGTAGGAAATACACTTAAGGCGTGGATGGAAGTATATAATCACGAAGAGGGTACACCAATTTTCAGAATGAGGTCATCATCAGAAGATAGTGTAAATGTAACTGAGTTTAAAGAGGGTAATTTTTATTTATCATTTAAAAATGTAAATGGAAATAAAGAGTTAATAAAGCCAATAGTTGATGTAGATTTAGTATTTGGTATGAATACGTCTTTAAGCTTTCCAGATGGATTTGCAAATAATTCTATTGAAGATATATTATGTAGAAAACAAATTACTTCAAATAAAGTTCCTTGTAGTTTTGCAGCAGCAAGTGCTGAATTAAATGCTGGGGAAACTATAGAGTTATATTCTGTTGTTGGGCATACGCCAGAGGTTTCAGTTTTAGAGAGCTATAAAGATAAATTTACTAGTGATTTATATATAAATAACAAATACTTAGAGGGTAAAGAAATAATAGAGAAAATAACAGATGATATATATACAAAGACATCCTCTAAGTTATTTGATGAATACTGCAGACAAAGCTATTTAGACAATATATTAAGAGGTGGATATCCTGTTGTTTTCAATAACGGGGATAAAACCTTTGTTTACTATATGTATTCAAGAAAACACGGAGATTTAGAAAGAGACTACAACTATTTTTCACTTCAGCCAGAATACTATTCAAGTGGAAATGGAAACTATAGAGATGTAAACCAAAATAGAAGAAATGATGTATTCTTTAGACCAGAGGTAAAGAGCTATAACATAAAGACCTTTATGAATTTAATTCAAGCAGATGGATATAATCCTCTTGTTATCAATGGAGTTAAATATAGAGTAAATACAAATGACTTAAATTTTGTAGATGAATTGGTGGAAGAAGGAAATACTTTAAAGGAATTTTTAACTAATTCATTTACACCAGGAAAGCTATTTACTTTTATAGAACAAAAGAACATAAAGCTTAAGGTTTCAGAAGAGGAACTGCTTAAAAGGATTATGGAAAATGTTGAAGAAGAGGTGGATGCAGTTCACGGAGAAGGCTTCTGGACTGACCATTGGACATACAATTTAGACTTAATTGAAAACTATTTAGAGGTTTACCCTGATAAGAAGAGAGATTTATTATTTAATGAATATGACTACACATATTTTGACAACAGTGAGGTTGTACTTCCAAGGGAAAGAAGATATGTATTAGCAGGTGACAAAGTAAGACAATATAATTCATTGGTTGAAGATAAGGAAAAGAAAAAGCTTATAGAAAGCAGGAAAACCTACAAAAATTTAATGAGAGCCAACAAAGGTTTAGGAGAAATATACAAAACAAATCTTATTGTAAAATTAGTAAATCTTGCTTGTGTAAAATTTGCAACAATAGATCCATATGGTATGGGGATTGAAATGGAGGCAGGAAAACCTGGTTGGTATGATGCATTAAATGGTTTACCTGGACTATTTGGTTCTTCAGTTGCAGAGGCCTATGAGCTTGTTAGACTATCTAATTTCATAATTGATATATTAAAGGAATATAAAGAGGCAGAAATTAAATTGCCTGTTGAAGTTTTTGACTTAATAGAAAAGGAAGTAGAGCTTTTAGATAATTATAACAAGTCACAGGAAGAAGATAGAGACTATAAGCTCTGGTCAAAGATGTCTGATTTACGTGAAAAATATAGAGAAGAAGTTAAATTTGGTTTTGAAGGAAAAGAAATTTCAGTAAATGCAGAGATACTTGCTAATAAGATTTTAGAGCTAAAGAATAAATTAGAATCTAAATTAGAAAAGGCAAAAGAAGAAAATGGAGGCATTATGCCAACGTACTTCTACTATGATGCTGAAGAGTACGAAGTTATTGAAGATAAAAGTGAAGTTGAAGAAGATGAAAGTACACAAAGATACGTTAGAGTACTTAAATTCAGACAACATAGAATGCCACTATTTTTAGAGGGAGTAGTTAGAGGATTTAAAATCTATAACGATAGAGAGCTTTTAAGTAATGTTTACAATAAAGTTAAAGAAAGTGATTTATTTGATAGAAAACTAAAGATGTATAAAGTAAATGCGTCACTTAACAACGAGACAATAGAGATTGGTAGAGCAAGAGCCTTTACACCAGGTTGGCTTGAAAATGAATCAATATGGCTTCATATGGAATATAAATATATGCTTGAGATATTAAAGAGTGGTCTATATGATGAGTTCTATAGTGACTTTAAAAATGTTTTAATTCCATTTATGGATCCAAGCATATATGGCAGAAGTCCACTTGAAAATTCATCCTTCTTAGCAAGCAGTGCTAATATAGATGAATCAATACACGGAACTGGATTTGTTGCAAGATTAAGTGGTGCAACTGCAGAACTTTTAAGCATATGGAGACTTATGTTTGTTGGTAAAAAACCATTTGATATGAGAAATGGAAAACTAACTTTAAGCTTTAATCCTATTCTGCCAGAATGGTTATTTGACGAAGAAAACAAAGTTAGCTTCAACTTCTTAGGAAGATGTAATGTTACTTACTACAATCCAAATAGAAAAAATACCTATGAAATAGATTCTTCAAATCAAAGAATAGTGCTTTACCTAATAGATGGGGGTAAGGTTGAAATATCAGGAAATGTAATTGAAGAAGAATATGCAATTAAAGTGAGAGAAGGAAAAGTAAATAAGATAGATGTTTATCTACAATAAACCTTTTATGGAGGTAAAAATGAAAAGGGAGTTTAAAGTTTATTTAACAGCAAGGGATACCGATGATAGGTTAACCTTTAAAGGAACGAAATCATTAGAGTTAAATGAAACTTGTGATAAGGCTATTGAGGTTTTTGAGGATGAAACATTTCAAACTATAGAAGGGTTTGGTGGAGCTTTTACTGAAGCTGCTGCATATAACTTCTACAAATTAGGAGAGCAAAATAGAAAAGAAATATTAAAGGCATATTTTAGTGATGAAGATGGAAACGGATATAACCTCTGCAGAACCCATATAAATAGCTGTGACTTTTCATTAGGTAACTACGATTATGTAGAAGAATATGATGTAGAGCTTAATAGCTTTAATATTGAAAGGGAAAGAAAATACGTTATTCCGTTTATTAAAGAAGCAAAGGATGTTTCTAAGGAGGAGATTAGAATATTTTCTTCTCCTTGGAGCCCACCTGCTTGGATGAAGACAAATGGTGAAATGAACAACGGTGGTAAGCTAAAGGATGAGTATAAGGATGCTTGGGCTCTTTACTTTGCAAAATATATAAAGGCAATGAAACAGGAAGGAATAGATATTTGGGGCATTACAGTTCAAAATGAACCAGAGGCAACCCAAGTTTGGGATTCCTGTAGGTATACAGCAGAAGAGGAGAGGGATTTTGTTAAATATCATTTAGGGCCAACTTTATGTAAAGAGGGTTTAGAGGATATAAAGGTCATTGTTTGGGACCATAATAGAGACCTATTGTATGAAAGAGCAAAGGTTATTTTATCTGATAAAGAGGCTTCAAAATATATATGGGGTGTTGGATTCCACTGGTATTCAGGTGACCAATTTAAAAATCTTGAAAAGACACACAGGGATTTTCCAGATAAGAAACTTCTATTTACAGAAGGATGCCAAGAAGGTGGAGTTAAATTAGGAGATTGGAATGTCGGTGAAAGGTATGGACATAACATAATTGGAGATTTGAATAATCATACAGTCGGTTGGGTTGATTGGAATTTAATATTAGATACACAGGGAGGACCTAATCACGTTGGTAATTACTGTGATGCTCCAATCATAGTAGATACACAAAATGATAAGGTATATTACCAAAGTTCCTACTATTATATAGGTCATTTTAGCAGGTTTATAAAAAGAGGAGCAAAGAGAATAGGTTTTGTTAATCCTTACGAAAATTTAGAGGTTACAGCCTTTAAAAATTTAGACGGAAAAGTTGTTGTTATAGTTATGAATAAATCAGATGAAGATGTGGATTTTAATCTAAATTTAAATGACAAATTTGTAAAGTGTAATAGCATTAAACATTCTATAATGACGCTAATAATGGAGTAATATATGCTGATTAGGCAAGTAACCAGACATAGGAGTTACTTGCCAAATTTATAAGTAAAAAATAGGAGGTAAGTATGGCGAAATATAATTTTCCAAAGGATTTTATATGGGGAGTAGCAACATCCTCATATCAAATTGAAGGTGCCTACAATGAAGACGGCAAGGGTGAAAATATATGGGATAGATTTACTTCTATTCCAGGTAATATATATAAAAACCATAATGGTAATGTAGCCTGTGATCATTATCACTTATATGAAAAGGATATAGAGATATTAGAACAATTAGGTATAAATAATTATAGACTTTCAATTTCGTGGGCAAGAATCTTTCCAAAGGGATATGGAGAGGTAAATCAAAAGGGAGTGGAATTTTATAAAAAACTTATAAATACTTTAATAAGCAAAGGTATACAGCCAGCAGTAACCTTATACCATTGGGACTTGCCACAACATCTTCAAGATATGGGAGGATGGGCAAATAGGAAAGTAGTAGATTATTTTGTTGAATATGCTGAGTTTATGTTTAAGGAATTTGGGGATTTAGTGCCTATATGGATTACCCATAATGAGCCTTGGGTAGTTTCGATGTTGGGTTATGCTTGGGGAATACACGCACCAGGAATTAAGGATTATAAAATGGCATTACAGGTTGCCCATAATGTACTTTTATCACACGGAAAAGTTGTAAGGCTTTATAGAAGTATGGATTTAAAGGGCAAAATAGGTATAACATTAAACCTATTAACATCATATCCATATACAAATGACGAAAAGGATATATTAGCAGCAAAAATTAATGATGGATTTGTAAATAGATGGTTTTTAGATCCAGTATTAAAGGGCAAATACCCTGAAGATATGGTTAAGCTTTATAGAGAACAAAATCTTTTACCTGAACTTCCTGAAGAGGATATGGAGATTATAAATGAAAAAATAGACTTTTTGGGTATAAATTATTATACAAGAAGTGTTGTTAAATATGATGAGGCATCTTATCCTTTGAAGGCTTCAGGAGTAGAGTTAGACAATCCTAAAACTGATATGGGATGGGAAATATATCCTAAAGGTTTATATGATATGCTTAATTACTTGCATCAAAACTATGATGGTATAGAAATATTAATTACAGAAAATGGAGCTGCCTTTAACGATATAGTTAATTCTAATGGTAGGGTAATAGATGACTATAGAATTTTCTATCTAAATGAGCACTTAAAGGAAGTATATAGAGCAATTTCAGATGGAGTAAATGTTAAGGGATATTATCTATGGTCATTTTTAGATAACTTTGAATGGGCTGAAGGCTATGCAAAGAGATTTGGAATTGTGTATGTAGACTATACTAACCAAAACAGAATTATAAAAGACAGTGCATATTGGTATGGAGATGTTATTAAAAACAATGGGTTAAAGGAATAAGTATGGTTAAAACAAGTAATTAGCAATGAAAAATCAAGGAGGTTTATTGTTGTGGATAAAGTTAAATATTGGGAATTTATAAATGAAAATGGTGAATTTGAACTTGAGGATCCTCAAAAAAGCAGTTATCTATATTTTCCTATTGCAAATGAAGCTGGTTTAATGTCATCCATTACACCTACATTAAATGGAGATATTAAGTCAGGTCAGAATACTTTTCTTTTACTTCCTGTATCAGCGGAGGATTTACACAATACAAGAAGCTCAAGAAATTTTTGGATTAACATAAAAGGATATGGACCTTGGTCAGTTAGTGGAAATTCACCAATGCAGATAGGATATACCTTTAGAGAAAATTCTCCTGAAAAAGTTAAATTAGAAGCGGGTTTTTTATGGCACAAGATAACAAGGGAAAATAGTGATTTAGGAATAAAGGCAGAGGTTTTAAATTTTGCACCTGCTGACAATCATAAGGTAGAACTTATGAAGGTTAGTATTACAAATACAGGAGAAGATACTAAAACAATAGTTCCAACTGCCGCAATTCCTATATATGGACGTTCAGCAGACAATTTAAGAGACCACAGACACGTTACTTCACTTCTTCATAGAATTAAAACAACTGATAATGGTGTAGTAGTAAAACCTACACTTTCCTTTGACGAAAGAGGACATAAAATTAATAATGTTATCTATTCTGTACTTGGTGTTGAAGAAAATGGTGAAAATCCAATAGGATTTTTTCCAGAGGTTGAAGAGTTCATTGGAGAAGGTGGAAATTTAGAGTGCCCTGAAGCAGTATTTTGTAATAAAGAGCCATATGCTAAGCCTGGTGATATGTTTGAAGGATATGAAGCAATAGGTGCTATAAGGTTTAAAGAAGTAGAACTTTTAGCAGGGGAAACTAAGACATTTATAGTAATGATGGCTATAAATGAAGATGGTGATGAAACAGAAAATAGAGTGCTTATAAGTAAATATGGAAGCTTAGAAAAGATTGATAGAGCTTTAGATGAGTGTAAAAAATATTGGGATAACAAATTAAAAAGGCCAGAATTTGAGACAGGTGATGAAAAATTTGATAAGTGGATGAAGTGGATTAATCTACAACCAATTTTAAGAAGAATATATGGTTGTTCATTCCTACCTCACCACGACTATGGAAGAGGCGGAAGAGGATGGAGAGACTTATGGCAGGATTGTCTTGCACTACTTATGATGGAACCAGATGAAGTAAGAAAACTTCTATATAATAATTATGCTGGTGTTAGAATAGATGGAAGTAATGCTACTATAATTGGTTCAAAACCTGGTGAATTTATTGCAGATAGAAATAATATAGCAAGAATATGGATGGATCACGGAGCGTGGCCTTTCCTTACTACAAAATTATATTTAGATTTAAGTGGGGATTTAAACTTCTTATTAGAAGAACAGGAATACTTCAAGGATAGACTTGCCAGCAGATGTTCTGATTTTGATGAAACTTGGACGATTGAAGAAGGTAACAAATTAAAAACCTTTGAAGGAAAAACTTATAAAGGAACAATTTTAGAACATATTTTGATTCAACATCTTACTCCGTTCTTTAATGTTGGAATGCATAATAATATTAGGCTTGAGGGTGCAGATTGGAATGATGGTTTAGATATGGCACCTGAAAGGGGAGAGAGTGTTGCGTTCACTGCTCTATATGGAAGCAATTTGATTGAGTTTGCGAAAATATTAAAGGAACTAAAGAAAAGATACTCTGTTAATGAAATAGAACTGGCAGAAGAAATGTTATTACTACTTGATTCATTGAGTTCACCTATAAATTATGATTCTGTTGAGGATAAGGTTAATCTATTAAATAAGTATTTTAATAGCTGTAAGAGTAAAATATCAGGAAGAAAAGTTAATGTATCAATAGATGAATTATCAATGATTTAGAAAGAAAAGGAAATTGGATAATCAATCATATTAGAAATAATGAGTGGATTAAAAACTCTGAAGGTTATGAGTGGTTCAATGGTTATTATGATAATTCAGGTAATAGAGTTGAAGGAGACCATCCAAATGGTACAAGAATGAATTTAACAAGCCAAGTATTTACTACAATGGGTGGAACAGCTACTGATGAACAAATAGAAAAGATAATAAAATCAGCCAACAAATATTTGAAGGATGATAAAGTAGGAGGATATAGATTAAATACTAATTATCACGAAGTTAAAAAAGATTTAGGAAGGCTTTTTGGTTTTGCCTTTGGACATAAGGAAAATGGTGCGATGTTTAGCCATATGGCAGTAATGTATGGAAATGCTCTTTACAAGAGAGGATATGTAGAGGCAGGATATGAGGTGATTAATTCTATATATTCGCATTGTATGAATTTTGAAAAGAGCAGAATATATCCTGGTATACCTGAGTATATAAACGAAAAGGGAAGGGGTATGTACCATTACCTTACAGGTTCAGCAAGTTGGCTATTATTAACTGTGCTTACAGAGATGTTTGGAGTTAAGGGCGAACTTGGAGATTTAGTATTAGAACCAAAATTAATAGATAAACAGTTTGATAATGAAGGCAAAGCCTCTGTTATTGCACTATTTGCTGAAAGAAGTATAAGGGTTCAATACATTAATAGGATCAAATTAAACTATGGACAATATAAAATAGTATCTGTAAGCATAAATGGAAATAAAGTAGAATGCAGTATATGTGGAAATAAAGCAGTGATAGAAAGAAAGGTTATAGAATCATTAGATATTAATAAGCTTCACAATATAGTTGTAGAACTTGCTTAATTAAAAGCACTTTCTAAATCTTTAGGGCGGGTATTCAGTTTGAATTCCTGTCCTTTCTTTCATTGACAGTACTTTCAATAAGTAAGACCATATCCAAAAAAAATGCACCTCATATAAAAAACCATACCTTAAAATGGAAAAATTCATAGAGTAAAATAAATATAGAAAAATAAGAAAATTCGAATGTTTTAGGTATGGAGGAAGGTAAGACGATGGATGTTAAATTAAGCAGCAATGTTGTCGTAAAAAAAAATAAACCGAACAAAATATTAAGTAAATTTTTATCTCAGAAGTATTTGCAGGTTATGGCTCTTCTTGGAGTTATATGGATGATTATTTTCAACTATTTGCCAATGTATGGACTTGTTATAGCGTTTAAAAGGTACAGTATTATAAAGCCAATATCTAAAGCACCGTGGGTAGGATTACAAAACTTTAAAGATTTTTTGACAGATCCAGAGTTTTATAATGTTGTAAAAAATACTGTTGGAATTAGTGCACTAAAGTTATTAATAGGTTTTCCACTCCCAATTATTTTTGCACTCTTTTTAAATGAATTAACTTCAGTAAAGTTCAAAAGGGCTGTACAGACAATATCATATTTACCTCACTTTTTGTCTTGGGTTGTTTTAGGTGGCATATTAACAACTTGGTTATCAGATGTTGGTATAATAAATGAAATATTAATGAAAATGAATATTATAAAGGAGCCTGTTAATTATTTAGCAGAACCTAAGTATTTTTGGGGTATAGTAGTTTTGTCTGATATATGGAAGGAATTAGGGTGGTCGGCAATAATATATTTAGCTGCAATAGCAGGAGTAGACCCTGAAATGTATGAAGCAGCAACTATAGATGGAGCAAGCAGAATACATAGAATGATATACATAACACTACCAGCAATAAAACCAACTATAACAATTTTGTTTATTTTAGCGGTAAGTGGTATTTTAAATTCAAATTTTGATCAAATTTTAGTTTTAAGGAATTCGTTAAACGCCAGTGCAAGTGATGTTATAGATATATATGTCTATAGAATGGGTCTTCAACTTGGCAGATATTCTTATGCAACAGCTGTAGGATTAGTAAAATCAGTGATAGCATTCCTACTACTTCTATCAGCAAATTATGTATCTAAGAAACTCAACGATACATCTTTGTTTTAGGGGGGAAAATATGAAGATTAATATACTAAAAAGAAGAACAACCGGCGAAAAAGTATTTGATACTATAAACGTACTTATAATGCTCATAATTTGTTTTTTAACATTATATCCGATTTGGTATGTGATAGTTAATTCATTTAATGATGGTATGGATGCAATGAGGGGTGGAATCTACTGGTGGCCAAGAAAATTTAGCTTAGATAGTTATAAAGTAGTTTTCTCAAGTCCAGGTATAGCAAAGGCTATGTGGATTACAGTAGCAAAGACAGTTATAGGAACAATAGTGCACGTATTTTTTACAGCTATGGTAGCTTATGCACTGTCTAAAAGGGATTTAATAGGAAGAAAATTTTATATGACATTAGGTACAATTACATTATTTTTCGGTGGAGGATTAATACCATATTATTTATTACTTAAGAACTTAGGCTTTTTAGATAAATTTATAGTTTACATTATACCTGCGATGTTTAGTTTTTATGATGCAATAATATTTATGGCTTTCTTTAGGGAAATACCATCAAGCTTAGAAGAGGCAGCAAGAATCGATGGAGCAAATGATTTTGTTATATTTTTAAAGGTTATATTACCTGTATCTCTACCAGTTATTGCGACAATAGCACTTTTCCATGGAGTATATCAATGGAATGATTACTTTACAGGAATGATTTTTATAAACAATCCGGACCTTCAACCAATACAAACATATTTATATAGAATAGTTGCACAAGCAGGTAGCAATACAGCTATGCAGGCTGCACCTGGCGGAATTGTAACAAGAACAGTAACAAGCCAATCTATCAAACTTGCAACAATGGTTGTTACAACATTTCCTATTGTATGCGTATATCCATTTCTACAAAAGTATTTTGTTAAGGGTATGATGATAGGTTCAGTAAAAGGTTGATGATGTTTGTTGTTTGTTAAAATTCTTTGCTTTAAGCAAAGATATAATAAAAAGAAGAAGGGGGATTAAAATGAAAAAAACAAAACTAACAAAAGTACTATCTCTTCTTTTAGCAATCTTAATGACTGCAACAGTTTTTGCAGGTTGTGGTAAAAAAGAAGAGAAAACTACAGAAACAAGTAACGACACAACTGTGTCATCAGACACTCCAGGATGGAAGCAGGACGCTGACAAACCAATTACATTTGATTGGTATCTAAACTTTTCATGGTTCCCAAATAAGTGGGGGGTTGATTTAACTTCACAATATGTTACAAAGAAGACAGGCGTAAACATTAACTTTATTGTTCCAGCAGGAAATGAAAATGAAAAACTAAACACAATGATTGCTTCAGGTAAACTACCTGATTTTATAACTCTTGGTTGGTGGGAAGACGGCGTTAAAAAGATGATAGAAGGTGGATTAGTTTTACCTTTAGATGAACTTGCTAAGCAATATGATCCATATTTCTTTAAGGTTGCAGACCCAATAAAGTTAGAATGGTATAGACAACCAGATGGACACGTATATGGTTATCCTAATGCATCTTCATCACCAAAGGATTTTGATAAATATAAGGAATTAAAGCCATCAAATCAAACATTTGTAGTAAGAAAAGATATATATGAAGCACTTGGAAAACCAGATATGAGGACACCAGAAGGCTTCTTAAACGCATTAAAGATGGCAAAGGAAAAGTTCCCAACAGTAAATGGACAACCATTAATACCTCTTGGATTGCATGAGTTTACTGAAACAGGAAACTATTCATTAGAAGAATATCTACAAAACTTCCTTGCAATTCCAAAAGAAAAGGATGGAAAGCTTTATGATAGAATGACTGATCCTGAATATGTTAAATGGTTAAAGACATTTAGAAAGGCTAATGAGATGGGACTTCTTGCTAGGGATATATTTGTAGATAAGAGAGCTCAAATGGAAGAAAAGATAGCACAAGGAAGATATTTTGCAATGCTATTCCAAAGAAGCGACTTTGCAGCACAAAACCAAGCACTTTATGCTAAAGATCCAAACTCTGTTTATATAGCAGTTGATGGACCAGCCAATTCAAATCTTGATGCACCAAAGCTTGCTGGTGACGGATTATCAGGTTGGACAATTACATTAATTTCAAAGGATTGTAAGGATAAAGCAAGAGCTATTAAATTCTTAAGCTACTTAATTAGTGAAGAAGGTCAAAAGGATTTATACTTAGGAGAAAAGGGAGTAACTTATGACACTATTGATGGAAAAGACCAATTTAAACCAGAAGTATTAGATTTACTAAACAAGGATAGAGCAGCATTTGATAAAAAATATGGTGCAGCTTATACATTCTGGATGCTTATGGATACAAATATGATGCTTCAATGGGCTCCTCCAACAGCAGAGCCAATGAAGCAATTAGAGGATTGGACAAAGGGTAAGACTGTAAGCTATGCTGTATTTGATGGCATAAATCCAACAGGAGACTCAGATGAAGGTATCGCGGCTAATAAGATAGCAATGGAATGGGGTAAAACACTACCAAAATTATTGTTAGCTAAATCAGATGAAGAATTTGATAAATTATTCAACGAATTCTTAGAAAAGAGAAAACAATATGGATATGATAAAGTATTAAAATATCAAGAACAAAAATATCAAGAAAACAAGAAGAAGATAGAAAAATAATTAAATAATAAACGGTTAAAAACCCAGCAAAACTGGGTTTTTAGCCGTTTCATTAAATATATTTACGTTTTTATTATAGAATTTTATAATTTTAACAAAATATGTTATGAAAGTGGTGTTATATTGGAACCATTAATTTCAACAATAAGAGAAAAGAAGAGGAATTTAATAGAATGGTATGATAATTTATCTCTACAAAATAAATTGGTTTTATCATATATATTGGTAATTCTTATCCCTATTATTATATTTTCCTTTATATTTTTTAAGAGGTTTAAGGATAATGCAATAAGTGATGCTATTAAAAATTATGAATATCTATTAGAGATAGAAAAGGTAGGAATATTAAAAAATATAAATACTATGGAAAATGTGGCTCAAATGGTTATTTCAGATAAGAAATTTATAGATTTTATAAAAAATAGAAAAGAGTCTACTACTGATGAACTAATAGATTTTAATTTTAATGGTGTAGCAAATATATTAAGATTACAAAATAGTAATCCAAATATTGAACACATAAGATTATTTACTAATAATTCATATATAAATGAAATTTGGCCTATAGTTTTTAATGAGTCAAGGGTTAAAAATAAATTATGGTTTAAAAAAACTAACGAATTAAATGGAAGAACGCTTTGGTATTTTCAAGATAAGGATGATGAAGTTGTTGATAGAAAATATAATGCTATTCCTGAAAATTCTGCTAAAATAATGCTTCTAAGAGAAGTAAATTATCCAGAGGATGAACACATAGGTGTTATAGAAGTGGATATGCTCTTGAAGAATTTTTTTCCTAAAATGTATGCAAAAACTCCAAGCCCTCAGTCTCAAATTTTGTTAATAGATAACAAGAGAAATATTTATATGGATTTACAAAATGATTTCTTTAAGCAGAACAAGCTTGAGATTACATATATAAGTAATGAGCTAAATAAGAAAATAAACCAAAATAGGGGGAGCTTTTTTTTAGATAATGAAAATAAATCTATATATGTTATTTATTCTTATGTTGAAGAAATTGATTCATATATAGTTTCAATAATATCTTTAAAAGAAATTTTTACAAAAATATCTCGAATGAGAAACTATATTATATTTATTACTATTTTTTTAACAGTTATTTTATCTATTATAACTAATTTTATTAATTCAATTGTATTAAAAAAATTAAATGCACTAATCCATTCTGTTAAAAGAATAAGAAAGGGAGAATTTGATATTGATATTGATGTTAGAGGCAGTAGAGAAATAGGTGAGCTTGCTCATCACATTAGAAGATTGTTAGATAAAATAAATGAACTTATTGCAGAATCGGTTAATAAAAAGGCTGTTACAAAGGAAGCAGAACTAAGAGCTTTGCAAAATCAAATTGATTCACACTTTTTATATAATACCTTAGAAAATATTAAAATGCTTGCAGAAATAGATGGAAAATACGAAATATCTGATGCATTAACTTCCCTTGGGGATATGATGAGATACAATATGAAGTGGACGAGTGAATATGTATTATTAAAGGATGAAATAGAACATATTAAAAATTATATCGCTTTAATGAATATTAGATTTGATAATAAAATTAATTTAGTTATAAATATTGATGAATCAGTTTATGAACAGGAAATATTAAAAATGTCTCTACAACCAATAGTTGAAAATGCAGTTAAGTATGGAATAAAGGAAGATGAACAATTTACTATTGAGATAAGTGCATATATAGGTTTAAATAATGTGGTTATTGTTATTAAGGATTATGGTAGAGGTATAGATGAAAATAAATTACAAGAAATAAACTATAAAATAAATTTAGATGATGAAACATTTAATAGTAGGTATTTAAATAAAGATAAAACGTTTGGCAATACGAAAAATAGTGGTTTAGGTTTAAGAAATGTTAATCAGAGAATAAAGTTATACTATGGTAAAGAATATGGCATATGTATTGAAAGTAAGGAAGGGATTTTTACAGTAGTTACTGTAAAATTACCTTTGCTGATACTCTCAGGAGGTTTAAATAGCTATGAAAAAAATATTAGTAGTTGACGACGAAAAGAATATTCGACAAGGTATAAAAGCTATGATAGAAAATAAATACCCTAATGTTTATGAGATACTTCTTGCATCAAATGGACAAGAAGCATTGAACTATTATAAAGAGAATAATATAGATATATTGATAACAGATATAAGAATGCCTGTTATGGATGGATTAACCTTAATAAGTAATTTACATAATAATAATATAGAAACTAATATTATTATTTTAAGTGGGTATGATGATTTTAATTATGCAACCCACGCCTTAAGAAATGGAGCAAAGGATTATTTATTAAAGCCAATTAAAAGAAACCAACTTTATGATGCAATTGATAGGATAGAGAAAGAGACAAGAAATAAAGAAAATAGTTTTAATAAAACAAATAAAAATGCAGATGAATTTTTTAATTCCCAAGTAAATTATATTTTATTAAATTCTAATCTAAGAAAAGATGATGTAAATGAACTATGTAAAAAAATAAACTTAGACGTTTTCAAAGACAAGTATTATATATATGTTATAGACAAAGTTAAATGTAATAATTGTCAAATAGATACTAAAGAAGTATTAAAAAAATTAAAAGAAATGCTATCTGAGTATAAAAGAGGTTTAAATGAGGAGTTTGCTGTATTTTTGGATAAGGACGGTAGGGCAGTTGTTATATGTAATAATATTGAGTTACATAGATATATTATTTTAAAATTTGAACAGTGTCATATAACAATAAACTTAGGAATAAGTGAAGAAAGTAGTTATTTAGGGGAATTTAGGGATAAATACTATGAAGCAATTGAATCATTAAAGTATATATTTTTATATGCAAACCAACAAGTTATAAGATATTCAGATATAAAAAATAGAATGGATAATTATATAATTCCTATAAATAAAATAAAAAAGCTAAATAATATGATAGGAACCGATAGAGAAGAGGATATAAAAAGTTGTTTAAGAGAAATATTTGATATAAATGAAATATTAAAATACAAAATTAGTTATATTGAAGAAGTAAATAAAGAAATAAGTGGAATTATAAAAAGCTTTATAACAAATTTAGATAGAGATTTTTATGAAGAATTTAAAGAATATAAAATGATAGAAGACATATATAGCTATTTAAGTTTTCATGAGTATTATAGGACACTTGAAAATTTAATACTTAAATTAAATGAATACATTAATCAAAAGAAATTAGCTTATACTGACAACATATATATAGAAAAGGCTATCAAGTATATTCACGAAAACTATTATAAAGATATAAATATGGCTATGGTATCTAATTATGTTTCTTTAAATTATTCATATTTTTCACAGATATTTAAAGAATATATTGGACTTAATTTTGTTGACTACTTAAAAAAGATAAGGATAGAAGAAGCTAAAAAACTTCTTGAAGATAATGACTATAAAATATATGAAGTTGGTGAAAAAGTTGGTTATAAGAATTCAAAACAGTTTGCAAAAATATTTAAGGAGATGGAGGGTATTTCACCAATAGAATATAGGCAAAAAGTGTATGCCTTAAAATTTAAGTAGGATTTTTGTGCCATATGGGATGCTCTATATGGCTTTTTATTTTTCTAACATTCTATAAATTCAGAAAAAAACACACCAAAAACAAAATATAGACACTAAAACTTAAAAAATTACATTATTATAATAATATTAGAATAGCTATAAAAAGTTAATTTAGTTTTAAAATATATTTAAACTCAAGTAAAATATTTTTCATTTATTGTATTTTAAATTTATCATTAGGGGGATGAATCTGAATGTTAGAAAAGTTAGGTAAGAAACCACTAATAAATAAGTTAAAAATCAGGAGCATTTTATCAATAAAATTACTCTTAAATGTCTTAGTTATTATTGCAATCATAACTTCATTAATAACATCAATGGAGGGATTAAGAAACTTAAACAATACAAATAATGCACTATTTAGTATGTATAGTGATATAGTAATGCCAACAGATTACATACAGAATATAAATAGTTCTTTTTTTGAGATGAGAATAAACGCTTATAAGGCCTTTAGATTAAATGTGTTTAAGGAATATGATAAAAATTACAATATTAACGTTCAAAATTTATATAAGGATATTATGAGTAAAATAAGTGAATATGAAAAGAAACCGTGTACATATGAAGAGAAACAATTAATAGCACAGCTAAAAAATGATATTTCAGATTATATGAAGGTTTGGCAACAGTATAATGAAACTATGGAAAAAAAGGAGGAAATAAACGATTTATTTAAATTTAATACAGTAGGAAATAAGACTCAAAATACAATAAATGAATTAGTTAAAATAAATAGAGATATAGCTAAAGAAATTTATGAAAAAAATCAATATAGCTTCAAACTAACACTTATAAGGGAAATTGTAATAATAGTATTAGGTGTAATATTATTATTATTTATTTCAATAAAAATTATAAAAATTATGGTAAAGGAAATTAAAGAAATAAATGATATAATATATGAGCTATCTAATGCTAACTTTAATGTTAAAATTAAAACCGATGGTAGTAATGAATTTTCTAAGATGAAAAGCCTTTTAAAGGAAATGACTGAAAAGGTATCATCATTAATAAAAAATGTGAAAATTAGTACTGAAAATTTAAGCAAAAACTCAAGTGAATTATCAGCTATATCTGAAGAAATGGCACTATCAACACAAGAATTATCAAAAACAATGCAAAATGTATCGGAAGGTTCATTATCACAGGGAAACCAATTTAAGGAAATAGCAAGTTTAATTACAGAACTATCATATAAAATAGAAAATGTTTATGAAAAGATTAAAGAAGTAAAGAGTCAAACCTATTGTGCAATAGAAAAGGCCTGTGAGGGAAATGAAGAAATGAATAGTTTAGTAAAATCTATAAATGAAATCAGAGGTGCTTTTAAAACTGTTATAGATAAGATAAATAACTTAAATGTTTCAGTTAAAGAAATTAATAAAATAACAAATGTAATAAATACATTATCAGAACAAACAAATCTATTGTCATTAAATGCAGCTATAGAGGCAGCAAGGGCAGGAGATGCTGGACGTGGATTTGCGGTTGTTGCAGATGAAGTAAGAAAACTTGCAGAAAGAACAAAAAAATCAACAGAGGATATATCAAAACTTTTAAAATCAATACAAAATGATACTATAGATGTAATTGAAACATCAAATAATGTGGATAACCTTATTAATCAACAAATAAGTATGGTTGAAAATTCAGTGGTTGTATTTGATAATATTTTGGATTCAGTGCAAAAAATAGAGCCTTTGATGTTAAATACATTTGAAGAAATAAAAAATATGGAAAGAGCAAAGGACAATGTTTTAGATAGACTAAATTTAGTTAATGAAGTCACTAAAGAGAATATAGAGTTTATTGAAGAAGTAGCATCTTCATCAGAAGAACTTTCTTCTTCTTCTGAAGAAGTGGCAGCCACAGCATTATCTTTAAGCAGTATGGCAAATAATTTATCTGATATAGTTAATAAGTTTAGTATATAAAAAATAAAATTATTAAAAGGTTCCCCCTATCTATGTTTACAGATAATAGATTTATAATTTAGTGCCCCTAAAAATATGTTTTTTATTTAGGGGTATATTTTTTTTTGTGTAGAAAAATATACCATCTAAAATAAAGAAACCAAAAGCAAAATACAACGACTTTTATTAATAACAAATGAATATTAAGATAAAATTGATAATTCAGAATAAAAATGTTAAACAAGGGGGGAAAGTATGAAAAAATCAAAAACTATTTTATTAACTTTACTTATTTTATTTGCTGTATCCTTTACTGCATACTGGGCATTAGGGTTTAAAAGATCAAATGTGCCACAGGCTCAAATCAATCAGGAAAAGGTAGCTCAAGACAGTAGTAAAAAGGAAGATACAAATAAAGATGAATCGCAAGATAATTTACAACAACAATCAATGGAACAGAATACAGAACAGAATGATGCAAATAATTCATCTGGCGAAAACAAAAATAATGCAGCTTATACAGGCTCTAATAGTAAAAAGACTGTAGATAATAGCAAAAAAGAGGATACAGATATGAAAAATGAAACTAAGAAGGATAACTGGAAATTAGTTTGGAGTGACGAGTTTAATGGTAAAGAGCTTGATTTAGTAAAGTGGGGATATGACATAGGGAATGCATTATTAGATGCAAATGGTAACAAAATTGCTGATGGTTGGGGCAATAATGAAAAACAATATTACACAGATTCAAAGAATAATGTATATGTAAAAGATGGAAAGTTGATGATTGTAGCAAGAAAAGAAAATGTAACAGATCAGTTTGGAACAACATTAAACTATACTTCAGGAAAGATAAAAACAAAAGGAAAGTACTCTAAAAAATATGGAAGAATAGAAGTAAGAGCTAAACTACCTGAAGACAAAGGTTTATGGCCAGCTATTTGGATGTTACCAGAAAAAGATACTTATGGTGGTTGGGCAGCATCTGGAGAAATTGATATTATGGAGGCTTGGGGAAGTAATCCTAATAAGGTAGCAGGAACAATTCACTATGGTTCAACTTGGCCAAATAACACTTATACAGGAAAAGAGTATTTATTTCCTCAAGGCAAGAGTATAAGCAGTGATTTTCATACCTATGCAATTGAATGGGAACCTGGTGAGATAAGATGGTATGTTGATGGCAATTTATATCAGGTACAAAACAATTGGTATTCAAAGGATCCTATTACAGGCGAGAAATTTTCTTTTCCAGCCCCATTTGACCAAAACTTTTATATAATTTTAAATTTAGCTGTAGGTGGAAACTGGGATGGAGAACCAGATGAAAACACGAACTTTCCAAAGACAATGCAGGTTGATTATGTACGTGTTTATGAACTTGTTGGTAGACAATATAAAACACCAGTAGAACCATTGGTAGAAGCAGAACCATTACCAGAAGATTCAAAATTACCAACAAGTGATGGTAATTATGTATATAATGGTGACTTTAGTAAAAATGAAATTCAAGAAAATGTAGATGGAAGCTTGCCATTTGGAACAGGATGGAATTTTGTTCATGTACCTGATTTTGGTGGTAATGGTAGCGTTTCTATTGACCAAGTTAATGGTAGCAATTTTGCAAAGGTAAATATAACTTCTCCAGGAACACAGGATTATGCTGTACAGCTTATTCAAATAGTTCCAATGGGAAAGGGAAGATGGTATAAATTATCTTTTGATGCAAAGACAGATACAAGTAGGACTATTAATGTAAAAATAGGCGGTGGTGCTGAAAGAGGATGGACATCCTATACGGATAACTTTAAAGCAGAACTTACAAGTGATGTTAAGCATTTTGAAAATGTATTTCAAATGCAGAAGGACTCAGATGCATTCGCACGTTTAGAGTTCCAATTAGGTTTAAGTACAAAACCTGTTTGGATTGGAAATGTAAGACTTGAAGAAATACCAGCTCCACAAATAGATTATAATGCACCAAAGGAACCATTATTAGATGGTAATCATATTTATAATGGTACATTTGATAAAGGAAATATTGACAGGATGACTTATTGGAATTTTGTGGCAAATGAAGCAAAGGCAAGTGCTCAAGTTTTAGAAGAAACAAGGGAATTAAAGGTGGATATTAAAAATGGAGGTACTCGTCCAGAAAATATTGTGCTATATCAAAGAGGTATTCAGTTGTTAAAAGATAATGAATATAGATTAACATTTAAAGTTAGAGCAGATTTACCAAGAACAATTAAAGTAGCATTTTTAAATAAAGATGGTAACATTAATTACCTTGCAGACAATACAGTAAATGTAACTAAATCAATGCAGGAATATACAATTGATTTTAAAATGCAATATGAAAGTGATTTTGAGTCGCAGATAATGTTTAAACTTGGAGGGAATAATTCAAATATTTATATTGATGATGTTAAGTTAATTAAAACTTCAAATCCAATAGACTATTCAAAAATAGAACTTTATCCATTAAAAAATGGAGATTTCTCTAAGGGATTAGAAATGTGGAAGCCATATCCTAATATAGGTGATGGTGCAGATTCTACTATAACAGTAGAAAATGGAGAAGCAAAAATTTCTATAAGAAATGCTGGTCCTAATCCTTGGTCTATATTATTAAATCAAGAAGGATTCAGATTGTATAAGGATGTTGAGTATGTGCTTGCCTTTGATGTTAGAGCATCAGAAAACAGAAATATTGAAGTTGTAATCGATAATGCAACATATTATAGGTATTTTAGCAAAGTTGTTGAAGCACCAAAGGGAAGTGAGATGAAGCACTATGAATTTACTTTTAGAATGGACAAAGATGAAATAGCAAACATTAAGTTCCTATTAGGAAAAACAGATGATACTGTTCCACCTGAGCCACACGATATTTATATTGACAATGTAGTACTTGAGGTTAAATACAATATGCTAAAGAATGGAGATTTTACAGAAGGGACAAAGAACTGGATACACTTTATGGCGAATTGGGAAGGAGCATATTCAACATTTAGTGTAGAAAATGGAGAAGCGAAAATTCATATTGATTTTGAAGGAACACAATTCTGGTCAACACAATTGGCACAGGAAGGACTAAATATTGAAAAAGGTAAAACGTATGTAATAAGCTTTGATGCAAGAGCAAGTATAAATAGGAAGATACAGGTTATAATTGAGAAAAATGGCGAGCCATTTACAAAATATTTAGAGCCACAAGTAGCAGATTTGACAAACGAGATGAAGAGATTTACCTTTGAATTTACAATGAATAATGAAACAGACACAAATGCACATATAGTATTTGCTTTAGGGAAAATAGATGGTAATGAGTTCCCTCTTCAA